>JAEMRJ010000119.1 GCA_016463365.1 Thermoleophilaceae bacterium
ACAGGCATGTGTAGTATCTCGAACTTCTAGAACGACAAACAGCAGCCTAATCGCGCAAGCACAACACGGTGTGACGCGTGAACCGGGGAACCAAGTTCTTTGGGGCTAATTCGCAAGGGTGACAACCCAAGCGGAGGCGCGAGCTTCTTCAGCGCCAGCCCGTCAGCTAACCCGGTAGGCAAACGAAGGAGGCTGAATGCCGCTTAACCACGTACACCTACCCGGACTAAAACGCAAACGCTCTGCCCTTGACCTTCTGGTCGCAGGCGTTGTCACCGTTTCTCTCGTCCTTCTCGCGCTCGTCTTCACCACCAGCGCAGCCCACGCCGACACCGCCACACCGGCGAACTCAGGCGGAGCAGGTTTCCAGGCGACGCCCGCCACCGTCCCCGGTATGCGCGCCAAGATCTCCGCAGACGGCCGCACAGCGATTCCGCCGGAGGGAGCACCCGACGCCGTCAAGAAGGCGATTCTTGCGGCCAACAAGATCACCCGCAAGCCCTACATCTACGGCGGCGGTCACGCGAACTTCATCAAGATCGCCCGCGGCTACGACTGCTCAGGCACCGTCAGCTGGGCGCTCGGCAACGCTGGCATGCTCAAGGGCACGCCGCTGGACTCCGGATCATTCATGAGCTGGGGCGAGCCCGGCGCAGGATCCTGGGTCACCGTCTACACCAACCCCGGTCACGCATACACAGTGATCGCCGGGCTCCGTCTGGACACTTCTGGCCCTGGCGAGCGCGGACCGCGCTGGCGCGCTGCAAAGCGCTCCTCCTCGGGCTTCAAGGCTCGTCACCCGCAGGGCTTTTAGACCTGGCCTGACAGACCTTCGAATCAGGCCCGCGCGAGCGGGCCTTTTTCATGCCTGCATGCCCACGTCCGATCACAGGTAAGTTGAAGGCATGAGCAATCTTGCTTACGAAACCCTCGGCCGCGTGACCTGGACAGTCGGCAAGCGCAGGGTCGGGCACGCGCTTACGCCGCGAAAGCCTCGCCGCGTGCGACGCATTCTGCTGATCGGCAGCGGCGTTGCAGTCGGCGTGGTGGCTGCCGGCGCAGCTCTTGAACGCGCTGCCGCGCAGTAACTACGGAAACTGCGCGAAAGCACTTTCGAGTAACGAAAGTTACGGCCGATTTCCGATCTAGGATCGACCCGATGGCCGGTCCCGTAAAAACCACTGCGCATTTGCACGTCCACTCCGAGTACTCCCTGCTCGACGGTGCCGCCCACATTCACGACCTGGCCGAGCGCGCCGCCAAGTTCGATCAGCCCGCGCTGGGTCTTACCGACCACGGGGTGATGAACGGATCGGTCGAGCTCTATGAGGCCTGCAAGAAGCAGGACATCAAGCCGATCTTCGGCTGTGAGGTCTACTACGTCGACGATCACCGGCGCAAGGAGTCCGGCAAGGTCGAGCGCAACCACCTCACCCTTCTGGCCGAGAACGACGTCGGGTTCCGCAACCTCACCAAGCTCTGCTCTGCGGGCTTTCTTGAGGGCTTCCACCGCGGCAAGGCCAACGTCGACATGGAGCTGCTTCAGCGCTACAACGACGGCATCATCGCGCTGACCGGATGTCTGGCTTCACGATTCGTGCGGCGGATCAACCAGAACGACCCTGCAGCCGCCCGCGAGCACGCCGACCAGCTGATCCAGGTGTTCGGCCCGGAGGACGTCTACTTCGAGGTCCAGGAAAACAAGATCGACGATCAGAACAACGCGAACCCGCAGATCGCGGCGATCGCCAAGGAGTTCGGCCGGCCGATCGTCGGAACAGCCGACGTGCATTACCTGGGCCGCGAGGACTACGACTCCCACGCGGCGCTGCTCTGCGTGCAGACCAAGAGCACGCTCGCCGAGCCGAAGATGACCTTCGACACGAACGAGTTCTACCTCAAGAGCAACGAGGAGATGACGGCCGAGTACGAGCACTGGGCCGGCGCGATGGAATCGACCATCGAGATCGCCGACCGCGTGAACGTGAACTTCGAGCTGGGCGGCCGGTTGATCCCCAGCTACAAGACTCCCTCCGGCGAATCAGACGGCGAATACCTGCGCTCGCTGGTTCTCGAGGGCCTGGCCAAGCGCTACGGCGACCCGATCCCCGCGGCAGCCATGGAGCGCGCCGAGATGGAGCTCGCGGTGATCGACAACATGGGCTTCAACAGCTACTTCCTGATCGTCTGGGACTTCGTCAAGTACGCCAAGGACAACAACATCGCCGTCGGCCCGGGCCGTGGATCAGCAGCCGGCTCGATCATCTCTTACACGCTCAGCATCACCGACGTCGACCCGATTGAGTACGACCTGCTGTTTGAGCGTTTCCTGAACGCCGAGCGCGTCTCCATGCCCGACATCGACATCGACTTCTCGGTCCACGGCCGCGAGAAGGTGATCCGTTACGTCTCCGACAAGTACGGCAAGGAGTCCGTGGCGCGGATCATCACTTTCGGCCGCATGTTCCCGCGCGCCGCTGTGCGCGACGCCGCGCGCGTGCTCGGGCACGACTACGGCACCGGCGACCGCCTGTCCAAGATGATCCCGGACCCCGAGCAGGGCCGCTCGCCAAGCTTCGCCGACTGCCTGAAGAAGGGCCAGCCGCTCAACGACGTCTACGAGAACGACCCGACTTCGAAGGAAATCGTCGACCTTGCGATGGGCCTCGAGAACACCGTGCGAAACAGCTCGATCCACGCGGCCGCAGTCGTGATCGCCGATCGCCCGCTGACCGACATCGTCCCGCTGCAGCTCGCAGAGGACAAGTCCGCGCCCGGCGACGAGAAGGCCTACCGCGTGATCACGCAGTACTCGATGGGCCCGGTCGAGGCGCTCGGCCTGCTGAAGATGGACTTCCTGGGCCTGCGCAACCTCGACGTGATCGAAGAGGCGATGGACATCATCGAGCGCGCGGGGCACCAGCGGCCTGACATGGACACGCTCCCGCTCGACGACGCAAAGACGTTCAAGATGCTCGCCGCCGGCGACTCGATCGGCGTTTTCCAGTTTGAGTCCGAGGGCATGCGCGAGGCGCTGAAAAAAGTCCGCCCGACTGAGTTTGAGGACCTGATCGCGCTCGTCGCGCTCTACAGGCCCGGAGCCATGAGCCACATCCCGGCCTACGCGCGCGGCAAGCGCAACCCCGATTCCGTGAAGTTCCCCGACGAGCGCCTGCGCGCGATCACTGAGACCTCATACGGCGTCGTGCTCTACCAGGAGCAGAACATGCTCGTGGCCAAGCAGATCGCCGGCTTCTCCGGCCCGCGCGCAGACGACCTGCGCAAGGCGATCGGCAAGAAGGACCGCGAGAAGATGGCCGGCCTGAAGGACGAGTTCTTCGAGGGCTGCCGCGCTTCTGGAACCGCAGAGGGCACGATCGAGTCGCTCTGGAAGATGAACGAGGACGCCGCCGACTACTCCTTCAACAAGTCGCACGCCGCTTGTTACGGGCTGATCGCCTACCGCACCGCCTGGCTGAAAGCCAACTTCCCGGCCGAGTACATGGCCGCGGTGATCAGCTCGGTAATGAGCACCAAGGACAAGGTTCCGTTCTTTGTCGTGCAGTGCGAGGCGATGGGCATCAAGGTGCTGCCGCCGGACGTGAACGAATCGGGCCACCGCTTCAACGTGGTCGAGGGCAACATCCGCTTCGGCCTTGAGGCCGTGAAGGGCGTCGGTGGCGCGGCCGTGGACGCGATCATCGCCGCGCGCGAGAAGGACGGCCCGTTTGACTCTTTGTGGGATTTCTGCGAGCGCGTGGACAACCGCTCGGTCAACAAGAAGGCGATCGAGTCGCTGATCAAGTGCGGGGCGTTCTCCTCGACCGGCGCTTCGCGCAAGGGCATGCTTGCCGTGCTGGAGCAGGCCCAAGCTTCTGGCGTCAAGCAGCAGAACGACGAGCGCATGGGGCAGGGGTCGATCTTCGACATGGCCGACTCCGCCGTCGCCACCCAGCACGAGGTTGCCCGCCCGCCGATCCCAGAAGGCGAGTGGGAGCAGCCAGAGATGCTCGCCGCCGAAAAGGAGACACTGGGCCTCTTCCTGTCCAATCACCCCCTGAAGCCCGTAGCGGGGGCACTGCGCGCTCGTGTGGACTGCTCGATCGCAGACCTCGACAACAAGAAGGACGGCGACTGGCTGTCTGTGGGCGGGATGATCGTCGAGTCAAAGACGATCCGAACCAAGAACGGCTCGCACATGATGTTCGCGCGGATCGACGACCTCACTGCGCAGGTCGAAATCATTGTGTTTGCGAAGGCGCTGGATGCTGTGAAGGAACACCTGCACAACGACGCGATCGTCACCGTGCGCGGCCGGATCGACCACAAGGACGGCGACGTCAAGCTCGTCGCCCAGGAGGTCACGCCGTTTGTGCCGACCGAGGAGGAGCTCGCCGCGTCAGCCGGCAGCCCTTTTGACGCTGAGCCGATTCGTGTGGTGATCAACGCCGACACCGCCGAGCACCCTTCGGTCGCGGCCTTCGTGCGGGACATCCAGGGCGTGGTGGACATGCACAAGGGTCCGCTGCCGCTGGAGATCGTCGTGCGGCAGGGCGACCAGGAGATCGAGCTCGAATGCGGCGACATGTACAAGGTCTCCCGCAGCAGCGCCTTCGTGGCCGAGCTCGAAGACATCGAAGGCGTCCAGGTAGCCGGCGCCGCCCCAGCCGGCACCTAGCCACCTCACGGCCACCCGCGCCCCCAACCGCCAGCCACCACCCCAACGCGCCAAGCCGCTGCCGCTGCCGCTCCTGCTCCTGCTCCTGCTCCTGCTCCTGCTGCTGCACACCTGTGGTGAGCAGCAGCGTTTAGGTTCCAAAGCAGCCCTTGTCTGAGCGAAGTAGTGCTGCACACCTGTGGTGCGCAGCGGCCAAGGTGACCGCCGAACCGCCGAAAGAGCGACGACGGCCGATTGGCGAACTCGCGCGCCGGGTGCGGTGACGGACAGCGACTCAGCGCGTTGCACACCGCAGGTGTGCAGCACTCAACCGCATACCTAAGCCACATTCGCGCCCGATTAGGGGTTGCACACCACAGGTGTGCAAACGCGATCCGCGAATTCGGCTACTTCTTGGCGCGGGCCTTCAGGCCCTTTTCCCGCAGTTCGAACGCGAGCCGTACATCCGCTGCGCTCGGGCCGTCTTTCTCCTGGCCGGGGACCTCAAGCAGCGCGGGCACGTCCTGCAGCCGCGGGTCAGACAGAAACGCAGCAACACCGTCGGCCCCGATGAACCCTTCGCCGAGGTTGTCGTGCCGGTCGCGGTGCGAGCCGAACTCGTCGCGCGAGTCGTTCAGGTGCAGCGCGCCGACCTTGTCCAGGCCGACGAGCCGGTCGAGCTCGTCAAAAGTCTCAGTGACGGCCTCGAGAGACCTCACGTCATAGCCGGCCGCGTGCGAGTGGCAGGAGTCGATGCAGACGCCCACACGGGGGGCATCGAGCTGCTCGATCAGGTCCGCCAGGTGCTCAAACTTGCCACCAACGGCGTTCGCGCCGGCCGCGTTCTCAAGCAGCAGCTTGCACTCAGAAGACTCGGCCAGCGCAGCCGCGCACATCGCCACGATGTTCTTGACCGTCGGCTCGTACTCCTGACCCTTCATCACCGGGCCCGGGTGCAGCACCACGCCGGCGGCGCCGATCGCATCGCCGACCTGCAGGGCGTGGGTCAGAGCGCCAAGACCCTTCGCCGAAATCTCCGGGTCAAATGACCCCGGGTTGATCAGGTAGATCGCGTGAATCACGACCGCGTCGACAGGCGAATCAGCCATCGCCGCGCGAAACGCCGCAAAGTCATCATCCGTGTACTTAGTCGGGCGCCACATACGCGGGCTCTGGTTGAAGATCTGAATCGCGGTGGACTCCGTCTCAACGCCGCGCTCGACCGCCTTGGGCAGGCCGCCAGAAGTGGATACGTGGGCTCCGATCAGCATCGCGCGCCAGTCTAACTAGGATCCCGCCGTGCCTGAATCCACCCTCATAGATCGTTTCGCCCCGTCACCGACCGGCCTGCTGCACATCGGCGGCGCCCGCACCGCGCTCTACAACTGGTTGCTCGCGCGCGGGAGCGGCGGCAGGATGATCCTGCGCATCGAAGACACCGACCGCGAGCGCAGCACCAAAGAGAACGTCGACTTCATACTCGAGGCGCTCGACTGGCTCGGGATCGACTACGACGAGGGACCGATCTCCCAGGCCGCAGCCGAGCCGCTCCACCGCGAGGCGATCGCCACGCTGATCGAAGCCGGGCACGCCTACGAGTTCGAGGGTTCGATCCGCCTGAAGGTTCCGAACGAGGGCGAGACGATCGTGCACGACGCGATCCGCGGCGACGTGAGCTTCCAGCATGAGAACATCGACGACTTCACGATCGCGCGCTCAGACGGCTCGCCGCTCTACAACC
>JAEMRJ010000120.1 GCA_016463365.1 Thermoleophilaceae bacterium
TCCCCGAGGACATCGTCGATCAGCTCGAGTCATCGAGCAGCCAGGGGACGATCACGGCGATCTTCGACTCCACGGATCCCACGAGGAAGGCCTACGTCGAGAACACGATCAAGGGCCTGCTCGTTGACACCAACAACGAGTTGACCAACAGATTCACCGACGTCTCGCTCGACTACATCAACATCATCGTCAACGGCGGCGAGATCACATTCGGTGGAGAGACGCGAGAAATCGAGGGCCTCGCCAACGGCGCCGATCTGATCAAGGACGTCATCCCGTTCGTCCCGCCCGAACAGAGAAAAGACCTCCAGGACTTCGCCGCGCTCTCAGAAGGCGCCAAGCAGGGCGCGAACTTCGCCAAGTCGTTGCTGCGCCGGGTCGGCCAACCGATCAAACTCGAGAACAAGCCCGTCGGCACCAACTCTTCACTCTCATCGCTCGCGGTCGCAGTGGCCGTCGCGGTCTCGGCGATGTTCGTCGCGCTGTTGCTCGGCGCCGGAATGCTCGCCTACGAGCAGGAGGATCAGATGCTCACGCGTCTGCTCAGGGGCCTTGCCCCGCGAAGCACGATCGTGATCGAGAAAACACTGCTTGCCGGAATCTGCGCGATGATCGTCGGCACGGTGATGACGCTCGCCTTTGGCGCTTTCGTGGACATCCGCTGGGAGCGAGTCTTCCTCTGGTGGCCAGCGATCGTCGTCGCCTCGATCTCGTTCGGCGCAGCCGGCGTGATGGTCGGCGCTGCAAGCGGCGACGTCCGCGCGGCCTCGCTCGCCTCGTTCATGATCGGCCTGCCGCTCACCGCAGCCGCGCTGGTTCCCAAGGGCGCAGTTTCGGACGCGCTCTACAGCGTGCTCCAGGTGATCAACTCGATCTTCCCCTTCAAGCCGTCGCTCGACTTCCTGCGCGCGGGGCTCTCGCCCGGGTTTGACGCGCTGATGCCGGGGATCCACCTCGCGGTGCTGATCGTGGCCTACTGCTTGATTGCGTCGTTTGCAATCAAGCGTCGCGTTTCGGCCTGAGCGTCTTCTCGCAGGCCCACTCCGGGTACAGTCAAAACATGGCTTTTCCAGCGACAAGGATGCGTCGGCTGCGTACGACCCGTTCGATTCGCGACCTCGTGCGCGAAACGCAAGTCGGTCCCGCAAACCTGATCGCCCCGTACTTCATCGTGCCCGGCGTGAACAAGCGCGAGCCGATCGACTCGATGCCCGGGATCGACCGCTTGAGTGTTGACCTGATGGCTGAAGAAGCAGTCGAGCTTCAAGAGCTTGGGCTTGCCGGCGTCCTGCTCTTCGGTCTGCCCGAAGAAAAGGACGACGTCGGCAGCAGTGCCTGGGATCCCGATGGCCCTGTTCAACTCGCCGTTCAGGCGATCAAGGCTGCCGCGCCAGAACTCACCGTCGTCACCGACGTATGTATGTGCGAGTACACAAGCCACGGTCACTGCGGCGTGATCGGACCGAGCGGCGACGTTGACAACGACGAGACGATCGACCTCTTGGCGCGCACTGCAATCTCACACGCCGCGGCCGGCGCTGATGCCGTCGCGCCGAGCGACATGATGGACGGCCGCGTCGGGGCGCTCCGCGCAGCGCTCGACGAGGAAGACTTCACCGACACCGCGATCATCGCCTACAGCGCGAAGTTCGCGAGTGCGTTCTACGGCCCGTTCCGCGACGCCGCAGACTCCGCCCCGCAGCCCGACGGACACATCAAGGAAGACCGTCGCGGCTACCAGATGGATCCCGCCAATGCCCGCGAAGCCGTGCGCGAGGCGGTGCTCGACGTCGAAGAAGGCGCAGACATCGTGATGGTCAAGCCGGGCCTTCCCTACCTCGACATCGTGCGCCAGGTTCGCGACGCGGTTCCCACGCCGGTCGCTGTTTACAACGTCAGTGGTGAGTACTCAATGATCAAGGCAGCGGCCGCCAGCGGCTACCTTGATGAGCGATCCGCCGTCGCAGAGTCGCTTCTTTCAATGCGCCGCGCCGGAGCGGACATCATCTTCACCTACCACGCCAAGGAATTTGCACAATGGCTGAAGCAGTAACCCCAACCGACGACGGCATCAAGCCGATTGGCGAAGGCCGCAATCAGCCGAAGCTGCGTTCTCGCGAGGGTGGCGCGGCCGTCCCGCTCGACGAGCGCGACAAGCAGCTCCTGAACTTGTTGCAGAGCAGCTTCCCGCTGGAGCCATACCCGTATGACTCGGTCGCCGAGGAACTTGGCGCCGACCTCGACTGGGTCCTCGAGCGCACGCAGCAACTGCTCAACGACCGCATCATCCGTGAAGTCACGCCCATCTTCGACACACGGGCGATCGGCTACGAATCGATGCTCGTCGCCGCCAGCGTCGACCCCGAGTTTCCCCACCGCGCGGCCGAAGTGATCAACGCCCACCCGGGCGTCAGCCACAACTACCTGCGCAACCACGAGTTCAACCTCTGGTTCACGATCGCCACGCCGCCCGAATCAAAGCTTGGCCTGCAGGGCACGCTCGACGTGCTTGCCCGCGAGGCCGGCGCGACCAGCGTGCGCTCGCTCCCAACTCTGCGTCTCTTCAAGATCAACATGAACCTCGAGATGGAGAAGGGCACCGAGACACTCGCGGCCCCCGGCGGCGAGTCCAAGGAGCGCCCGATCGAATCCGTGAAGCTCACCGAGATGGACTACGCGGTGATCAAGAATCTCCAGGGCGCCCTCGAAGTGCGCCGCGATGTTTACCAGCCGGCCGCCGACGCAATCGGCATCACCGTCGAGCAACTGCTCGACCACTGCCGCGACATGGTTGACCGCGGACTCCTGCGCCGCGTCGCAGGCATCCTCTTTCACCGCCGCGCCGGTTTCTCTGCAAACGGTATGGGCGTCTGGAACGTGCCCGAGGATCAGATCTCAAAGATCGGCCCGCAGATGGCCGAGTTCCGTGGCATCTCCCACTGTTACCAGCGCCCGACCTATGAGGACTGGCCGTATTCAGTCTTCACGATGGCTCACGGCCGGTCAAAGGAAGAGTGCGACCAGATCCTCGATCAGATCGCCGAAGAGACCGGCATCCACGATCGCGCCACGCTCTACTCATCCACTGAGTACAAGAAAATTCGCCTCAGGTACTTCACTCCCGATTACGCGGAGTGGGAAGCCAAACACGGCGCGTGACCAGGTCTGACGAGCTCTACGCCCGGGCGCTGAAGGTGCTGCCCGGTGGCGTGAACTCACCGGTGCGCGCGATGCGCTCGATCGGTCGCGATCCGCTCTTCATCGCCAAAGCCAAAGGCCCAGAGATCGTCGATGTCGACGGCAAGTCGTACATCGACTACGTCTGCTCGTGGGGTCCGATGATCCTCGGCCACGCCGACCCCGACGTGGTCGCGGCGATCGAACGCGCCACGGAACTCGGAACTTCATATGGCGCGCCGACAGAAGTCGAAGTTGAACTGGCTGAAGTAATCGCTGCGCGCGTGCCGAGTATCGAGATGGTGCGAATGACTTCATCTGGCACTGAGGCCGGAATGTCTGTTCTGCGCCTCGCGCGTGCCGCGACCGGCCGCGAGAAGATTCTCAAGTTCGCCGGCGCCTACCACGGGCACAGCGACAGCCTGCTCGTCGACGCCGGCTCCGGACTCGCCACGCTGGCGGTCCCGGGTAGTCCGGGCGTAACCACTGGGTCGTCGAAGGACACAATCGTCGTCCCTTGGAACGATCGCGACGCAGTCGCCGCTGCCTGTGCCGAGCACGAGTTCGCCGCGATCATCGCCGAGCCGCTGCCGGCCAACATGGGCCTGGTCAAGCCGGCCAAGGGCTTCCTGACTTTCCTGCGCACGCAGGCCGACTCCAACGGAGCGCTGCTGATCCTCGACGAGGTGATCAGCGGATTTCGCGTCTCGAGCGGCGGCTACCAGGAGCTCACGGGTATCCACCCCGATCTGACGATGCTCGGAAAGATCGTCGGTGGCGGGCTCCCCGCAGCTGCCTATGCCGGTCGCCGAGAGCTGATGGAGATGATCTCGCCGGCGGGCGACGTTTACCAGGCAGGAACGCTTTCCGGCAACCCGCTGGCGATGACAGCTGGTCTGGCAACGCTCGCCAAGCTCGACGAGCAGGCCTACACCGTGCTCGCTCTGCGCACCAACGATCTGATCAAGGGATTCGAGACGGCGGCCGAAGATGCCGGTGTCGAAGTGTCGGTAGTCGCCGAGTGCGGACTGATCACTGTCTTCTTTGCGGCCGAGCCGCCGACCAACTACGAAGAAGCCAAGGCCTGCGATCTCGAGAAGCACGCGGCCTGGTGCCGGGCTCTGCTCGACCGCGGTATCTACGCGCCGCCATCTCAGTTTGAGGCCTGGTTCCCCTCACTCGTGCATGACGACGCGGTGATCGATCGCACGATCGAGGCCGTGCGCGCGGCTTTCGTAGAGGTCGCCGCGTGAGCCCGGCCGCCGCTCAGTTCGACCTGCTGCCGGCCGAGCGGCTGATCGCCGATCGCCGAAACGAGACCTCCGCAACCGAAGTTGAGAGTGCTTCGACGCTGCGAATCGCCGCGGCCGAAGTCGTGCGCGAGGGCTACCTGTTGCACTACGGCGAGCCGCGTTGGTACGACGTGCCGGATCGAGACCTGGCTTTACTTGCGGGGGACCGCATGTACGCCGCCGGGCTCGCAGCGCTGGCAGAAGAGGGCGACACCGCGGCGGTCAGCGCACTGGCCGCGCTCATCGCAGGTTGTGCGGAAGCTCACGCAGTCGATGAAAGCGCACGCGCAGCCAAATTGTGGGAGTCCACTTTGGCTATGCTTGCGCCCGGTTCGGACTGATCCATCCTTGATCTGATCCAGACCAATTCTCTTCTCGATGCCCCCGGAATCTGACACCAAAACCACTTCGACCGACGCGACCAAGCCGCCGAAGTCCAAGTTCACCGCTGATCGCGGTTGGCCAGGCGCCTTCGAGGGCGAGACCGTCACGCGTCGTTCCTTCATGACTGGCGTGGCTTTGACCGCCGGTGGAGTCGCCTCCGCAATGTTCGCGCTCCCGGCTCTCGGATTCGCGCTCGGACCGCTTTTCGAGAAGACCACCCACATTGCTCTGCTCGACGTCGGCTCCGTCGACGACTTCAGCGCCGACACCTTCGTCGCGCAGGTCGCAACGACCACCCCCGGCATCGGCGAGGTCGGCAAGACGCTCGTCTACATCCGCAAGAACGACAACCCGACGCCCGAACAGTCCTGGCCGTTCGTCGCGATTTCAAACCGCTGCGCCCACCTTGGCTGCCCGGTTCGTTACATCGAGGCCGCCAAGCAGTTCATCTGCCCGTGCCACGGAGGCACCTACGGATTCGAGGGCGAAGTCACCGGTGGTCCGCCGGTCCGCCCGCTCGACCGTTTCGAGACCTTCGTCCAGAACGGTCGCGTCATGCTCGGCAACCGCTTCTCCGTCAACTCGCAGCTCGAGCGCGTTCCGACCCGCGACCCTGGTGCTCACGTGGACGGCTTCTGGCAGGTCCTCTACCCGCCGCGCCCAACAACTTAATTAGATGCCCAAACTAAGCAACCCGCTCAAGAAGAACGTCTCGGATCTGCCGAAGCCGCCGATGCCGCCGCTTCCGCCGAGCCTCCGCCCGAACCCGAAGCCGGGTGCAAAGGAAGAGGTCACGGTCGGCGAGGCCGCAGCCGCCGGTGGTACAAGCGTCGTTGCGTGGATCGACGAGCGCACGAGCGGCTCCGGATTCCTTCGTGGCTTTCTCTTCCGCAAGGTGCCCAAGGGCACCAACTGGTGGTACACGCTCGGTTCGGCGACGATGTTCGCCTTCATCGCGCAGGCCTTCACCGGCGTGTTCCTTGCGATGTATTACGTGCCGAGCCCGACCGAGGCGTACGAATCGATGCGCCACGTCAACAACGATGTCTTCCTGGGTGAGTTCGTCCACGGCATGCACAAGTGGGGCGCAACCGTGATGACGGTCCTCGTCTTCGTGCACATGGCCCGCACCTTCGTCTTCGGCGCCTACAAGTACCCGCGCGAGCTCAACTGGATCGTCGGTGTGCTGTTGCTGATGATGACCATGATGATGGGCTTCACCGGCTACCTGCTGCCCTTCGACCAGCGCTCCTTCTGGGCAACGGTCGTCGGCGTGAACCTCAACGGCACCGGCCCGATCATCGGTCCGTACCTCGCCGACTTCCTGCGCGCAGGTTCAGACTTCACCGCCACAACGCTTTCTCGCTTCTACGCAATCCACATGATGCTCGTGCCGGGATTGATCGGCGCCCTGATCGGTGCCCACCTCTACCTGGTCGCCAAGCTCGGTACCTCGGCTCCGCCTTGGAAAGAGGCCGAGTTGCCGCCGAACGACGAGAAGCGGGTCTAGTCAGATGGACGCACGCGAAAAGGAGAAG
>JAEMRJ010000121.1 GCA_016463365.1 Thermoleophilaceae bacterium
CGTCGATGAAGAAGGGCTGGGTGATGTCGATATTGAGAAAGTCGAAATCTGCCGATCTGATGTGGGCAATGTTTTCGAGTGAGCCAGTCTCGAGATTGTCAACGCATACGACGCGATTTCCGCGCTCCAGGAGTGCGTCGCAAAGGTGAGACCCGAGAAAGCCGGCACCGCCGGTGACAAGACAGACAGACATGATGAATTCAACTGTAACGCCAATGCTTCCGCGTCCTGAGAGGCCGCCCGAAGTGCAAGCCTGATGGCCGCAAACTCTTCGCGAAAACGCAACTCGGGCGGATCAGCACCGCTGCCGATCTCCGCACTGCCCCTTCCGATGGATGAGGCGCCAGCGCCGGAGGAATCCGACGCGCCCGCGCTCCCGATCAACAGCTCCGGAGAGCTCACCCCAGCCCAGCGTGCGCGCCTTGGCCTTGACATCTATGGCGATGATCCGGCGCCCACTCCCGTGACCAACGGAAACGGAAACGGAAACGGCAGCCCGCCCGCCGCGCCGTCAAACTCGCACCCGACCGAGTTCGGCTTTTCCGAGATCGACCCGTTCGTCGAGCCCGATCTCCCCAGCACGCCAGAACCGCGACTGGCACCCGTCAGGTCCACGCCGCAGCAATCGGCCGCCACTCCTGCCGCAGCGCAGGTGCGGCAGCCCGCCAGAAAGCAGTCGATTGACGAACGCGACGGCACGCCGCAGATGGACCGCGACCGCAAAGTCCTCACCTACGGCGTCTCCTGGACGTTCTTCTGCCTTTTTGTCACGGCCGCGATTTCGTTTTCCAGCATCTTCGCCAACACCGCCAGCGGACCCACGCCGGGCACGTTTGTCCCGGCGATGGTCTCGATCCTGATCGGCTGGGTGATCGTTTTCGTCGCGCGCAACATGGGTCCCAACTGGGGTTGGCTGATGCTGATCCCAGCCGTGATACTCGTGCTCGGGCCGTTCTTCTACACCTCCTGGCGACTGGGCCAGCTACAGAATGAGGCTCGCGCCTACCTCAGCACCGGCGCTGCCGAGTCAGGGATCGACATCGACGCAAGCACCATCGTCTCCGAAACGATCAACACCCCGCAGGGGTGCTTCGCCTTCACGAAGATCCGCGACAGCGGCGACGTCACCATCGATGTCGTCACCTACGCCCCGGCAACTGCCCAGCAGCAGGCCACGATGGCGCTCACGCCGCGCTTCGCCCGGCGCGTCGAACCCGGTGGCACGCGGGCCAACCAGAGAACCTTCACGCTCGAAAACGGAACGCTACCGGTGGTCGTCGAAGAGCGGCTTTCGCCGCCGATCGACTGCGCCAACGCCGGCGGTCTCTAACGCCTCCAGCGGCCGGATCCGGCCGCAAAAGCACTCAGACATCGAACATTCGTCCAGGTCGGGCGCAAACTTTGCGTGGGCGAATCGGTGGATCCGGGATGGGGCGTTGATCTAGGATCAGACCCATGCCCACAACGCCTTCTTCCACCGACAAGCACCCGACGATCGCCCCGATCGTCGGTCCCGACGATCCGCGCCGCTTCACCGACAGCGGGATCGAACAGAAGATTCTTTACGACGAGAGCGACATCGCTCACCTCGATCTGCCCGAAAACCTCGGTGTCCCCGGCGAGTACCCGTACACGCGCGGCGTGCACGGCCAGATGTACCGCTCGCGCTTCTGGACAATGCGCCAGTACGCCGGCTACGCGACCTCCACCGAGACCAACACCCGCTTCAAATACCTGCTCGATCACGGCTCGACCGGCCTCTCTATGGCCTTCGATCTGCCGACCCAGCTGGGTCGCGACAGCGACGATCCGCTCTGCGAGGGCGAGGTCGGCCGCACTGGTGTGGCGATCGACACAATCGAGGACATGCGCGCGGTGTTCGACGGCATCCCGCTCGATCAGGTCTCGACCTCGATGACGATCAACGCGCCGGCCGCCGTGCTGCTGCTGCTGTACGAACTGGTGGCCGAAGAGCAGGGCGTCAGCTCGGACAAGCTGCGCGGCACCGTGCAGAACGACATCCTCAAGGAGTACATCGCGCGCGGAAACTTCATCTACCCCACGGCGGGCTCGATGCGCATGACCACAGACCTCTTCGCGTACTGCAACGAGCGCGTCCCGAAGTGGAACACGATCAGCATCTCCGGCTACCACATCCGCGAAAAGGGCTGCAGCGCAGTCCAGGAGATCGGCTTCACGCTGGCCAACGGAATCGCCTACGTCCAGGCCGCGATCGACGCCGGGCTCGACGTCGATGACTTCGCCCCCAGACTTGCCTTCTTCTTCAACGGCCACAACAACGTCTTCCAGGAGGTCGCCAAGTTCCGCGCCGCCAGGAAGATCTGGTCTGACGTGATGAAGAACCGCTTCGGCGCCAAGAACGAGAAGAGCTGGATGCTGCGCTTCCACACGCAGACCGGCGGCGTCACGCTGACCGCCCAGCAGCCGATGAACAACATCGCGCGCGTGGCGCTGCAGGCCTTCGCGGCCGCAGCCGGCGGAACGCAGTCGCTGCACACCAACGGCTTCGACGAGGCGCTCGCGCTCCCGACCGAGCGCGCCGCCAAGATCGCGTTGCGCACGCAGCAGATCGTCGCCCACGAGAGCGGCGTCGCCGACACCGTCGACCCGTTCGCCGGCAGCTACTTCGTCGAGGCGCTGACGGACGAGCTCGAACAGGGCGCGCGCGCCTTGATCGCAAAGGTCGACGAACTCGGTGGATCGACCGAGGCGCTGACGTTCATCAAGAATGAGATCGAAGAGAGCGCGTTCGGTTACCACAAGCGTTACGAGCTCGTCCAGGACGTCGTCGTCGGCGTGAACAAGTACATCGACGAAGGCGAGCCGCCGCACGTGGACTACCTGAAGGTCGAGCCCGAGACCGAGTTCGAGCAGGTCGACCGCCTGAAGGCGTTCAAGGCGTCACGCGATCAGGAAGACGTGCAGGCGAAGCTCGCCGCGATCGTCGAGACGGCGCGCGGCGACGGCAACATCCTCCACCCCATGCGCGAAGCGCTGAAGGCCGGCGCATCCATCGGTGAGGTTTCCGGCGTTCTGCGCGACGAGTGGGGCGAGTTCCAAGAGGATCTTTAGGTCTCTGGGCGAAAGCCTGAAGCATGATCACTGCGCTCACGATGTACACCCTTGCGACGGCGATCCATGTCATCTTCGTCGTCTCATTCCTCGCCCCGGCCGGCGCATTCAGCGTGATCGGGCCGATGGCCAGAGATAACCCGCCGCACGCCATCTTCGCATTGAAGGTCAACAAGAAGATCTACGAGACCCTGATCCTGCCGGGCGTGCTCGTGATCTGGCTGACCGGGATCTACCAGTCCGCGGACGGCGGATTCGCCGGTGACGATCTCTGGCTGTGGATCAGTGTCGGCCTGTTCGCGCTTTCAAGCATCGCTGCGGTGTTCGTGCTCTATCCGGCGGTCAAATTCGTGCTCGCCGAACTCGAGGCCAGGACCGAGCCCGGTCCGCCGTCAGAGGCATCGCAGTCGAAGCTGAAGATGATGGGCAAGATCGGCCCGCTGATGGGCATCAACATGATCGTCATCACCTTCCTGATGGTCGCCCAGCCCTTCTAGGCTCGGCGGCGTGGCTGAGCTTCCAGACAACTACGCAGTTGCAAGCGGCTTCGCGGCGGGCTCCTCGGCTGAACTCTGGGCGAAGGTCAGCGACCTCGAGAACTGGCCGGTGGTCTTCCCGGGCTGGATCGCATCGATCGTGTTCGACGACGACCGCTTCACCGCGACCGGCCCGTCAAAAGAGAAGTACGACCTCTACGTCCATTCAGACTCCGAGCACCACGCGCTCGATGTCGAGACCGTGGACGAGCTCGGAAGCGCCGACACGCTCAAGTTGCGCATCATGGACATTCCCGGCGGTTGCCTGGTCGTGGTCGCCCATGGAAAGCTCAGCGGTACATCGCCAGAGGCCTGGGCGCGCAAGCGCGATGCGGTGGCGGCGGGGCTGTCTGAGCTCTCCTTAGACTGATTTCATGATTTCCCCGCTCGCCGCGCTGTATGACATCAGCCTCGGCATTCACCAGATAACCGGCCTCGGGCTGATCCTGCTCGCCGTCGCGATCACCGTTGTGTCTGTGCTCTCGCGCAATGAGACCCCGGTGATCGAATACGGCCTGCGCTTCAAGGTCGTGGCATACCCGTTGATCACGCTCGTCGTGCTCACCGGGATCTACCAGCTGATCGAGCTGAACGAAAAGTTCTTCCAGGGCTGGGTGGTCGGAGCCACGTGTCTTGGCATCGGTTACATGGGTGTTCTAGACGGCGCCTGGACGCCACTTGCCCGCAAGATCCTTTCCGGCGAGCTCGAGGGCAAAGAACTTGCGCAGGCCAAGACCCGGGCGATCACGCTGGGCGTCGCTCTGATGCTGATGATCATCGGTGCCACGGGCATGATGGAGTCGGCGACCGGCTAGAAACCTCGATTGCGGCGGAAGGGTCGGCAGGACGACCAGCGAAGTCCTACGCGATGCCCGCTTACGAGATTTCACGCACCCTGGTCAAATCACAGCCCGAAGTCTGGGCCGAGATCGAGAAGGTCGAACGCCTTGCAGAGCTGCTTGGCGACGACGCGATCTCAATCACTCGGTCCGAGCCGGAATCCACGATCGAGTGGCAGGGCTCTTCTGCCAGCGGAACGATCGAGATCGCCGCGTCCGGATGGGGCACGAAGGTCAGTTTGAAGACTGAGGTTTCTGCCCAGGAACCCGCGGCGGTCGTCGAGCCAGAGCCAGAGCCCGTGCCCGAGCCGGAACCAGAGCCAGAGCCCGAGCCGGAGCCCGTCGCGGAGGTCGAGAGCACTCCCCCCGCCAAGATCGGCTTCTGGGCGAAGATGAAATTGAAATTCTCCGGCCCGGCGCCTGAGCCGGTGGCCGTCGTGGAGCCCGAGCCCGAGCCAGAGCCCGAGCCAGAGCCCGAGCCGGAAGCGGTCGTAGAGCCCGAACCGGAGCCGGAATCAGAACCCGAGCCGACCCCCGAACCGATCGACTACGAGGCGCGCATGAGCGCCCTGCTCGACCACCTCGGCTCAGCGCACAAGCGCCCGTTCGTCAACGCCTGATCAGGCCTTCTCGGCTTCTTCCTCGATTCGCCGCAGCGCGTCGAGGTCGCTGTCAATCTGGTTTAGGTGCTCGCGCACCTGATTCATCCGTTCGTGAATTGCCATCCGCGCTGCTTCCTGGTCTGAGATCGTGTGCTCCTCGTCGGCCAGCTCGGCCTCGACGCGACGCAGCTCTTCGGCGCGAGCCTCTTCCATCGAGTTCAGGACTATTCCGATGAACAGGTTGAATACGAGGAAACTCGCGAGCAGCACATAGGACACGTAGAAGGGCACCGCCCAGTCGCTCACCTCGCGCCCTCTCGCGATGAATTCAGGCAGGCCCTCAAGCGTCAGCACCTGGAACATTGTGAGCATCGCTTCACCGACGTTCCCGAACTGCGCCGGGTCGCCCTCGTGAAATATCACCCAGCCGACCATCGCGTAGACGTACACGAGCATCAGCGATGCCAATGCCAGCGATGACAGCCCCGGAATCGACCGGCCCACGGCATTGACGAGCACGCGCAGATCCGGGAGCAGTCGGAAGAGCCTGGTGACCCGCAACAGCCGCACCATTCGGATCAGCGTCGCGTTCTCGCGCAGGCCGGGCACGAAGCCGACGGCCACGATCACGAAGTCAAAGTCGTTCCAGCCGCTCTTGAAGAATTTCAGCGGATGCTTGCCGTATGCGGTGATGCGGATCGCGAGCTCGACGACGTAATACCCGAAGCACAGCTCGTTGAGCAGCGTCAGCAGATCGTTGTGCTGCTCGTCCAGTGCCGGAAAGGTTTCGAGGCCCAGCACGACGGCATTGGCGAGGATCACGCCGACCGTCAGCCAGTCGAACCATTGAGCCTCACTTGTCTTTTTCGCCCAGGCGACCATTGGAGCGCACGATTCTTTCAGAACCGAGGAATTCCTCGGTCGCAAATTGCAGAGTCGCATATGATTGCGCCCCCAATGAGACAGAAAGTTCCCGAGACATACGAAGAGAAGCTCGAGCAACTCGATGAGCTGCGCGCCAGCGCGCACCACGACGAGACCGCGATCGAGAAGCAGCACGCCAAAGGCAAGCTCACCGCACGCGAGCGTGTTCACAAGCTGCTCGACCCGGGATCGTTTCAAGAGGTCGACACCTTCGTTCGTCACCGCACCTACGAATTCTCAATGGAGAAGAACCGTCCGTGGGGCGACGCAGTCGTCACCGGGCACGGGCTGATCGACGGCCGACCGGTCTGCGTCTTCTCTCAGGACTTCACCGTCTTCGGCGGCTCGCTCGGCGAAGTGATGAGCGAGAA
>JAEMRJ010000199.1 GCA_016463365.1 Thermoleophilaceae bacterium
CCGATGGTGCTGCTGGTCGAGCGCAAGGTGCTCGGCCGCTTCCAGGGCCGCTACGGCCCCAACCGCGTGGGCCCGTTCGGAATGTTCCAGCCGATGGTCGACATCGTCAAGCTCGCCTCCAAGGAAGACTTCATCCCGCGCAACGCGAGCAAGATGATCTTCATCCTTGCGCCGGTGATCTCGCTGTTCACGGCCGTCGCGACGATCGCGATCCTGCCTTTCGGCAACACCGTCGAGGACGGCCTCTTCGGCGCCGACTACACGCTCTACGGAATCGACGTCTCGATCGGCGTGCTCTACGCATTTGCCTTCGGCGCGATCGCCTTCTACGGGTTGATGCTCGGCGGCTGGGCCTCGGGCAGCAAGTACTCGTTCCTGGGCGCGATGCGCTCGGCGGCGCAGCTGATCAGCTACGAGCTGGCGGCCGGCCTGAGCCTCGTTGGCGTGATCATGATGAGCGGTTCGCTCTCGATGACCGAGATCGTCAATCAGCAGACGGGCATGTGGTTCATCATCCCCCAGGCGGTCGGTTTTCTCGTCTTCATGATTGCGGCATTCGCCGAGACCAACCGCGCCCCGTTCGACCTCGTCGAGGCCGACGCAGAGCTGGTCGCCGGCTACCAGACCGAGTACGGCGGAATCCGCTTTGCGGCCTTCATGCTCGCCGAGTACATGAACATGATCGTGCTCAGCGGCATCGGCGTGACGATGTTCCTCGGCGGCTGGCTCGGACCTGGTCCCGACTGGCTGGGCCCGATCTGGGTGCTCGTGAAGATCTTCCTCGTCCTGCTGTTCTTCATGTGGATCCGCGCGACGCTTCCGCGCCTGCGCTACGACCAGCTGATGAGCTTCGGCTGGAAGATCCTGATCCCCCTGGCGACGATCAACCTGATGGTCACCGCAGTCCTGGTGGTGTACCTGTGAGCCTGCCCGAAGCCCACGTGTACGACCCGCAGGCAGACGCCTTCGAGGTCCAGCGCGGCCCCGACGTCGGTGGCGCCGCCAGCTTCTACCGCGCCTTCGGCGAGACGCTGCGCGGCCTGAAGACCACGATGGGCCGCCTGATCGAAGGCCCGGTCACGATCCAGTACCCGGAAGAGAAGACGCCGGTCTACCCGCGCTTCCGCGGTCGCCACAAGCTGCACAAGTTCGAGGACTCAGATCTTGAGAAGTGCGTCGGCTGCTCGCTCTGCGCGGCCGCCTGCCCGGCCGACTGCATCCGCGTGGTCGCGACCGACAACGACCCCGCGAACCCGACCAGCGCCGGCGAGCGCTACGCCGCCGTGTACGAGATCAACATGGCGCGCTGCATCTTCTGCGGCTACTGCGAGATGGCCTGCCCGTTTGACGCCATCACACTGGGCCACGACTACGAGCTCTCCGACTACAACCGCTCGGACCTGATCTTCACCAAGGACATACTCCTCGCCGAGCCGATCGAGCGCACCCCGCTGAGGCTGGAAGGGGAATAGCAGTGGTCTTCCAGGGCATTCTGTTCTTCATCGCGGCGGCCGGTGCGATCGGCGGAGCCGTCGCCGTCGTGCTGCTGCGCAACCCGTTCTTCTCGGTGCTGGCGCTCGTCTGCCACCTCTTCG
>JAEMRJ010000200.1 GCA_016463365.1 Thermoleophilaceae bacterium
CAGGCCGCCGCAAAGTCAAGAAGAACGTTCCGTTCGGCCAGGCCCACATCAAGGCCAGCTTCAACAACACGATCGTTTCGATCACCGACCGCTCGGGCAACGTCATCGCCTGGGAGTCGGCCGGAACCGTCGGTTTCAAGGGTTCCCGCAAGTCGACTCCGTTCGCCGCGCAGGTCACGGCCGAGTCGGCCGCGCGCAAGGGCATGGAGCACGGACTTGCAAAGGTCGAAGTTTTCGTCAAGGGCCCGGGTTCGGGCCGTGAGACCGCGATCCGCTCGTTGCAGCAGACGGGGCTTGAGGTTGTCGGCGTACGTGATGTCACGCCGCAGGCCCACAACGGCTGCCGTCCGCGCAAGCGTCGCCGCCTCTAAGGAGCACAGCAGATATGGCTCGTGACACAGGATCCCAGTGCAAACTTTGCCGCCGTGAAGGCGAGAAGCTCTACCTCAAGGGCTCGCGTTGCTACACCGACAAGTGCGGCGTCGACCGCCGCGCCTACCCGCCCGGACAGCACGGTCTGACTCGCCAGCGCCAGTCGGAGTACCGCCTGCAGCTGCGTGAGAAGCAGAAGGCCCGTCGCTTCTACCAGATTCTCGAGAAGCAGTTCCGCAACTACTACGACAAGGCCAGCCGCCAGAAGGGCGTCACCGGTGACAACCTCCTGCGCCTGCTGGAGTGCCGTTTCGACAACGTGCTGGTGCGATTGGGCTTTGCCGCTTCGCGCCGCCAGGCCCGCCAGATGATCAACCACGGTCACTGGACGATCAACGGCCACCGTGTCGACATTCCAAGTTTTCAGGTCCGCGAAGGCGACGAGATCGCCGTGGCGGAAAAGTCGAGCGCAAAGGATGTCATCTCGGAAGCAACCGCGATGACTGCCGCAGTGCCCGCATGGCTTCAGGCCGATCATGATGCGTTGACGGCCAGGATCCTGCGTCTGCCGGAGCGTGGTGAGATCACCATCCCCGTGCAGGAGCAGCTGATCGTCGAGCTTTACTCGAAGTAACAATCCCCCGAGCGCCTTCGTACCTCGCCGTACGTGCGCGCCCACCAAGAAAAGAAAAAGGGTTCCGATGCTTGAATTCCAGACTCCTCGCATTTCCGCCCAGCAGATCGAAGGCAATCGTGGCGTCTTCACGATCGAACCGCTGGACCGTGGATTTGGCTACACATTTGGCAGCGCGCTGCGTCGCGTGATGCTCTCATCGCTGGCCGGCGCCGCCGTCACCAGCCTCCGCATCGAGGGAGTCGCCCACGAGTTCTCCACCATCCAGGGTGTCAAGGAGGACGTCACCGACATCGTCCTCAATCTCAAGGCGCTCGTCGCGAAGGTCCACTCGGACGCGACCGAGGTCGAGGCCCCGCTCGTCTTCACGGGCCCGGGCGAAGTTCGTGCGAAGGACATCGACCTGCCCGCCGGCGTCGAGATCCTCAACCCCAACGCACACATCGCGACGCTCGAGAAGAAGTCGAAGCTTGAGATGTACCTGACGATCGGCCGTGGCCGCGGTTACGCGCCGGCCGAGGAGAACAAGAGCTCGGACCAGCCGATCGGCGTGATTCCGATCGACTCGATCTTCTC
>JAEMRJ010000019.1:0-11951 GCA_016463365.1 Thermoleophilaceae bacterium
ACATGGGCCAGACCTGCGCCGGCATCGAGCGCGTCTACGTGATGCACGACATCGCACCGAAGTTCATCGACGGTGTGGTCGCGCGCGCGAAGTCGATGAAGATCGGCAACCCGATGGACTGGTCAACGGAGATCACCGCGATGACCGACCCGAACCAGTTCAAGATCGTCAACGAGCTTGTTGACGACGCAGTCGCGCACGGCGCCACGCTGCTTTGCGGTGGACCGATCGCCAAGGAAGACCTCCCCGCGGGCCTCGACGGAAACTTCTACGCTCCGGCCGTTCTGACCGGCGTGAACCACGGCATGCGGATCATGAAGGAAGAGATCTTCGGACCGGTCATTCCGATCATCACCGTCGACTCCGAGGACGAAGCCGTGAAGATGGCCAACGACTCCGAGTTCGGCCTGGGCTCATCGGTATGGACTGCTGACCTTGACCGCGGCAACGCGATCGCCGAGCGCCTCGAGGCAGGCAACGTGTGGCTCAACGACCACATGTACAGCGCGGGTATGTGCCAGTGCTCATGGGGCGGCGTGAAGGACTCCGGCATCGGCCGCTCGCACTCGAAGTTCGGGTTCTACGAGTCGGTTGAGCCGAAGGTGATCGCGGCGACGAACGCACGTGAGGCTTCGATGTGGGTCTACCCGTACGGGCAGACTGTCGGGCCGGCCATTCGCTCGACGATCGACCTGTTGTACGCGAAGGGCAAGGGTCGCCTCGGGTCGCTGAAAGAGGGCGGGCCTGCGCTTGGCAAGATGACTGGGCGGATTGCGAAGAATTTGACGAAGTAGTCGCATGCTGCTCGTTTCCACCGCAGTTGCCGCGTTCGGGGTGTTGATCTACGTCGCGATCATCCGTGAGGTCGGTCGCAAGCGCGGCCGTGAGCTGCCATGGGGCATCCCGTTCAAAGCGGAGCTCCCGCAGTTCGTTGACCCTCGGAGAAATGCCACCGCTGACTGGCTCTACATCCTCCCGATCCTCGGCCTCCTGCTGATGGGCGGCGTGGTCGGCTACGCGATCGGCACCAGGGATGAGGGCTGGACCGGAGTCGAGAGCCTGTTGTCAGGCATCGGATACGTATTGGTTTCGTCGCGTTCGCTCTACGTGTTAACTGTCTGGGCCTACGCGGATATCGAGTCGCTCCCAGCGACTCAAAATTGACGGCGCTGCTTGGACTGCCTGATGCGCTGCTGATCGGCGGCGCGATCACATTGCTTGTCTCTGTGGCACTCCTGGCCCTGCTGATCGCCTGGGGGCGCTCACTCGACCGCTGACAGGCGGTTTCGTCCTAGACTTGCCAGCCATGACCCCAGCCGCCGCCTACGCCGGAAAAGAATGCGTCTGTGCCCTCAAGAAGGGCATCTGCGATCAGGAGTGTGTCAAGGACATGCTCGCGACGCCGTTCTACATCGCCTGCCTGAAACTCTCTGGTCGTAAGTCCGTGGTTGTCGGCGCCGGCATGATCGGCCTGGAGAAGATCGAGGGGCTGCTCGCCTGCGACGGCGACATCACCGTGATCGCCCCAGAGGCCGAGCCCGCCGTCCAGGCACTCGCCGACGAGGGCACGATCAAGCTTGAGCTTCGCCCGTATGAATCGACCGACGTCGAGGGCGCGTTCATGATCATCGCCGCCACAAACGACACCGACGTCAACGTGCAGGTCTTCAACGACGCTGAGGCCCGCGGCATGCTCGTCAACGTCGTCGACGTCCCGCCGCTCTGCAACTTCATCCTTCCGGCGATCACTCGTAGCGGCCCGATCGCGATCGCGATCAGCACCGCCGGCGCGTCGCCCGCGCTGGCCAAGCGCATGAAGCGCGAGATCGGCGAGGCCTTCGGCGACGCCTACGCAGACCTCGCAGTGATCCTCAACGACGCGCGCGGGTGGGCCAAGGGAACGCTTCCCACCTACAACCAGCGCAAAGAATTTTTCGAGGCGATCGTCAACGGCGATCCCGATCCGATCGTGTTGCTGCGCGAGGGTCGCGCCGACGAACTTCATGCTCTGATTGAGAACCTGCAGCGCATGACCGAAGCACGACTGGCTGCGCAACCCGCCTGAGTCCCGCCCGGCCCGTCACAATCTCCTCTGTGCCCGGCCCCCTCGCAGTCTCAGTAAGCAGTCTCACGCGCTATTACGGCGATCGCGCGGCGCTTGAAGACGTCTCCTTCGACATCCCGCTCGGCAGGACGCTGAGCGTGTTCGGAGCCAACGGCGCGGGCAAGACAACGCTTTTGCGAATCCTCGCGACCTTGCTGCGTCCACATTCGGGAACGCTCGAAGTACTCGGCGAAGAGCTGCCCAAGGACGCCTGGGCGGTGCGCGGGCGAGTCGGCCTGATCGGCCACGATCCGCTCGTCTACCGCGATCTCTCTGCGCGCGAGAACCTGGAGTTCGTCGCCAAGCTGCACAAGCTCGACACGGGCGGCGTCCAGGACATGCTTGAACGCGTCGAGCTCTCCGATCGCGCTGACGAGCCGGTCCGCCACTTCAGCAAGGGAATGATGCAGCGGCTCTCGACCGCGCGCGCGCTGCTGCCCCAGCCGGAGCTGCTGCTGCTGGATGAACCGCGCGCCAACCTCGACCCTGGCGCCGCCATGCTGCTTGAACCGTTCATCGGTCGCGCCGGCCACCGCACCCGCGTGATCGTCACGCACGACATCGAATACGGCCTTGAGCAGGCGGACGTCGCACTTGGCCTGAAGAACGGGCGCACTGAGTGGCTCCAGCCCGCTGATCGCGTGTCGGGCGAAGAGGCACGGAGGCTCTACAAATGAGGCAGAACCGTCGCCCCGCGCCCTCCACTTTCAGCGCCGCGCTGACGATCCTGCGCAAGGATCTGAAGCTCGAGCTGCGCACCCTCGAGACGATCACGGTCACGCTCATCTTCACGACCGCAACCTTCATCGTCTTCCACTTCGCGCTCAACCGCGACGAGCTCTTCGGCGACCTTGCGGCCGGAGTCTTCTGGGTGACGATCCTCTTCGCCTCGTCGCTGACGATCAACCGGTTGCTCTCAAACGAGCGCGCCCAGGGCGGCTACGAAGGACTGCTGCTGGCGCCGATCGACCGCAACGCGATCCTCTACGCGAAGATCGCCTACCTCTTCATCGCTTTGACGATGCTGGAGATCTTCGCGATCCTGATCTATGCGCTGATGCTGCTGGGGCCGAACTTCGATTCGGCGATGCTGGCGCTGGTTCCGATCTGCCTGCTGGTGAACCTCGGCCTCGCGACGATCGGCACGCTGATCAGCGCACTGGCAACCTCGACTTCTGCGCGCGAGCTGCTGGTGCCGCTGATGACGCTGCCGCTGTTCATCCCACTGCTGATCGGGGCGTCCCAGGCAACGGCGCCGCTGTTTGAGAAGGTGCCCGAGGTCGTGGATCTTGGTCAGTGGCTCGGGCTGATGGGGCTGTTCGACGGGGTGTTCCTGCTGCTGTCGATCGCGGTGTTTGAGTACATCCTCGGGGACTAGCTATTCCTCAGCTGGCTGAGTGACCACGAAAGTCGCGATGAGGTCTGGATCCATCACGACTTCGCCAGTCACCGTCAGCTGGTATTCCCCGGGCTTGGCCGGCTCCAAGTGTTCAAACGCCGGCGGGATCCACTCGATGCTTCCGTCTGTGGCGCGAAGATCAATTCCCGATTCGGGGTCAGCCGAGATGACAGAGCCAAAGAACTGCTCACGGCCGAGCAACTCGCCTCCGGCAGATTGCACCGTGATTCCGACCAGGACGGTCTTGCCGATCAGGTGACTGGGATTCTCGGCGTAATTCGGTTCTGGTTCCATCGTCATGTCAGACCAATCGACTGTGGCACCAGAGTGCGTGAGCTGTTGCCATCTCAGTCCCCGCGCTTGGCCTTCTCGTACGCCGCCTTGTAGGACGTGCGGTAGCCCTTCTTGTAGCCCGCGGCGTAGCCCTGCTTCTTGCCGACCTTCTTGCCGGCGGCAGTGCCTGCGCTGGCTCCGGCTGCTCGGGCTGCTTCCAGGTTGGCGCCTCCTGCATGGCCGATGAACCAGCCGGCGATCAGCAGGAGCAGCGCTGCTCCTGCTGTGGCCAGCGCGTACTTGCGTTCTCTTGGCGGGGTCAGCTCCATCGCCGCGCCATCGTACCTGCCGCGCCATGCGATCATTCGCGACGTGAATCTTGTCAGGGGACTTATTGCCGCCGTCGCGGTGCTCGCGCTGGCACTCGGAATTGCGCTCGGGCACAATTCGCGGCCGACCGCTGCCGACGCCCAGGAGGCCAAGGTGCAGGCCTATGCCGCGGCCTCCAAGCGCGCGCGGGTCGCTGCGCGCGGTGACGCCTTCAACGACGGACTCCGGGACGGGATGCTCAAGGGGCAACGTCGCGGCAAGGCCCGCGGCGAGGCGGCGGCGCTCGCTGCTGCCCAACCGACCGGTGCCACGGGTTCGAGTTCTGTCACCGGTGCCACGGGCTCCGGATCGACCGGCGTCACGAGTCAATAACCCGCTGAATCCCTGTCTGCTGCACACCTGTGGTGTGCAATGGGGAATCGCCTCGAGAAACCGCTGGTTCTAGCGGTGCGGTGCTGCGCACCAGGGGTGTGCAGCAGGAGTGTGTCGATTGCACACCACAGGTGCGCAGCACCACTTTGCTCAACCAAGGGATCCTTCGCTGCCTAAATGCTGCTGCACACCACAGGTGCGCAGCAGACCAAAGCGCAGGGGTGCAGCTGAACAACCGTGGCCGTTGGGTACGGTTTCGGGCGCAGTGCCCCAGCCGCAGACAGATTCACGCTTTTTCTCCGCCCCCAGCAGACCGAGCCGCAGCAGTGCGGACCAGTTTGCCCGTGGGCTGAAGGGATTCACGATCGCCGCGGTCATCGGGGTGATCATCACCGGCGTGCTGATCTTCTGGTACGCGCCGATCGACGCAGACCAGGGCATGCGTCAGAAGATCTTCTTCCTCCACGTGCCGCTGGCGATCGTCGCGCTCGGCGGATTCGTCGCCGGCGGGGTCATGGCGATCCAGTACCTGCGCACGCGCGACAGCGCATGGGACCTGCGCTCGTACGTTGCGATCCACCTCTCGCTGATCCTCGGCGTGATTGTGCTGATCACGGGAATGCTCTGGGCCAAGACCTCCTGGGGCGTCTACTGGGAGTGGAAGGAACCGACGCTCGTTTCGTTCCTGATCGTGTTCCTGCTCTATGCGATCTACCAGCCGATGCGTTTCGCGATCGAAGATCCCGAGCGCCAGGCGCAGACGGCCGCCGTCTACGCGATCGTCTGCGGCGCCTTTGTGCCGCTCAACTTCATTGCGGTGCGGCTCTCGCAGTCCTTGATCCACCCGCGCGTGCTCACGGCGACCGGCGACAACCTGCCGACCGAGATGCGCATCACCTTCTACGTCGCGCTGATCACATCAGTCCTGCTGTGGGTCGCCCTCTGGAAGTTCGAGCTCGTCGCCAAGAGCGTCTCAATGCAGGTCAAGAAACTGAATCGGAGTACTCCCTAGATGAACGTGTTGATCGCGGCTGACACCGGCGGAGGCTACGTCGCCGCTGCCTTCCTGGTTTTCATCATCGTCCTGCTGATCTATGTCGCGCTGATGGCCAACAAACTCGCCAAGATGCAGAAGTCCTTGAGCGAGGGCCAGCAGAAGAATTCAGACGCTCCCGACTGACCGAATCATTCGCTTCCGCGCCGGTTTTAAGCCTTCACATTTGACAAATGGCCTATAAGCTGAAGGTGACGGGCGAGACTCTCGGCGAGTTCTCGTAGTTCGCAGTCAGGCCCCAGGACCTCAAGGATCAGAGGAATTCGCATGCGCACGTTCGCGCTCTCGGTAATCACAGCATTGTTTCTCGCAGCAGCCGCCACCGCCACCGCGGAGACCGACGTGACTGCGCCTGAACTCTCCGACGTCAGGTTGACGAACAAGATCTTCAAGGTCGGCGCCAAAAACACGGTGCTGCTCACCCAGGCCAAGAAGAAGCGCAAGACGCCGACCGGGACGACGATCAAGTTCAACCTCGAAGAGAACGCCTACGTCGCGATCGCGGTGTTCCGCGCGGCGGCGGGCCGTGAGCAGGGAACCGACTGCGTCAAGCCCACACCTGAGCTGGAGAACGCAAAGACCTGCGTGCGGCCTGTCTTTCTGAAGACGATGGAGCGGATCGGCAGGCCCGGTCCCAACGCGATCGGCTTCAGCGGCCGGCTCGACGGGCAGAAGCTCAAGGTCGGCGCCTATGCCTTCGGAATCATCGTGTCCGATCTCGCCGGAAACCAGTCACCGCTGCTGTCGAAGTACTTCTTCATCGTCAAGGGCTGAGTTGTTGCCACGCCCGCATCGTGCAACAAAGTCGTTCGCAGATCTCAAGACCCAGCCCAATCGCAGTATCTTCATCACAGCGACCCCCATCGCAAACTTTTTATGCCTGAGCTGCTTTCAATAGGTATTTCTCACAAGACCGCCCACGTCGCCCTGCGCGAACGTCTTGCGCTGTCCACCGGGCAGGCCCGCCAGCTCACGCACGACCTGATCAGCTCCGACGAGGTCCATGAGGCCGTCGCGATCAGCACGTGCAACCGCACCGAGATCTACCTCGTCACCGCCGATTCGGTCGCTGCCGAATCGCTTGCGCTGAGCAAGCTGGCCAAGCGTGCCGATATCCGCCCGACCGAGCTGATCGAGCTGCTCTACACCTTTCGCAGCAGCGACATGGTCGCCCAGCTGATGCGCGTCTGCGGCGGGCTCGACTCGATGATCGTCGGCGAGACTGAAGTCCTCGGGCAGGTCAAGCGTGCCTATGAGCTCGCCCTTGAAGAGGGCACCACCGGGCCGATCACCAACCGCCTGTTCGGCCACGCAATCGCGGCCGGGAAGCGCGTGCAGACCGAGACCGCGATCGGCGCGCTGAAGACAAGCGTGTCCAGCGCCGCCGTAGATCTGGCCCGCGAAACACTTGGGGACCTCGACAACAAGAAGTCGATCGTGATCGGCGCCGGGGGCAACGGCGAACTCACCGCTCGCGCGCTCAGCGATGCCGGCGTCGAGACGGTTTTCGTCGCCAACCGCCACTACGACCGGGCGATCGGCGTCGCCGAAGGCATCGGCGGAAAGGCCGTGCGCTTCGAGAAGCTTCCCGACGAACTGATCAGCGCCGACATCGTCCTGAGTTCGACAGGCTCACCGCATGCCCTGATCCACCCGGACGAGATGCGCACCGTGATGGAGCAGCGGGGTGGTCGCCCGCTTCTGATGATTGACATCGCCGTCCCGCGTGACGTTGCCGCCGGCGTCGGCGACGTTCCCGGCATCACGCTGTTTGACATGGACGACCTGCAGAGCGATGTCGACCGCAATCTGTCCGTGCGCCGCAGCGAGGCCGCCAGGGCCGAGATCGTTGTCGCCCAGGAAGTCGAGAAGTTCGAGCGCTGGATGGTCACACTCGAGGTGATCCCGACCATCTCGGAGCTGCGCCGACGCGGCGAATCGATCGCCGAGCAGGTCGTGACTGAGAACGCCGGCAAATTTGAAGCGCTGAGCGACGCCGACCGCGCACGTGTTGAAGCGATGGCCGGCGCGATCGTCTCGCGCATCCTGCATGAGCCCACGTTGAAGCTGAAAAAGTCCTCGGGCGAAGACGACGCCTATCTCTACATCCAGGCACTGCGCGATCTCTTCGCACTGGATGCCGGCGCGCCGTCCAACGCCGATGTCGATGTCGAACGCGGCTCGGTCGCCGAAGTGCGCTCGCTGGATGACCAGCGCAGCTCTCGCGGCCGTGCACAGAACTAGAAAGGCAACCCGCAGATGTTGCGAGTAGGCACCCGGGGCAGTAAGTTGGCGCTCGCCCAGACCGGTCATGTGATCAGCTCGCTGCGCGAACTCGATCCCGACCTGACGATCGAGCCGGTGGTCGTCGAGAGCGCCGATTCGACGATCATGGACAAGTCGCGTTACGTCTCTTCAATCGAAGAGCAGCTGCGCTCGCAGGAAGTCGACCTCGCGGTGCACTCCGCCAAAGACGTCCCCGGAGAAGATGTTCCGGGACTGCTGATCGTGGCCGTGCCCGAGCGGGTCGATCCGCTCGACACGCTGCTCGGCGCCGAGTCGCTGGCCGATCTGCGTGAAGGCGCGACCGTCGGCACAAGTTCGCTACGCCGCGCCGCACAGCTGCTGGCCGCGCGACCCGACCTGAAGATCGAGCCGTTGCGCGGAAACATCGACACGCGTCTCGGTCGCCTCGCTGACGGCGACTACGACGCGATCGTTCTTGCTGCTGCCGGCCTTGACCGCCTGGGTGTCGGCGGCGACATCGTGCAAGGTCCGCTGGATTTCATACCGGCGCCCGGTCAGGGCTGCCTCGCACTGCAGGTGCGCGACATCGACCTGACCACCACCGGCATTGTCGGGCCACTCTCCCACGGCCCCTCGCAGCGCGAACTGATCGCCGAGCGCGCGGCATCTTCGGGCCTGGTCGCCAGCTGCAACACGCCGCTCGGCGTGAACGCCGTCGTCGAGCCCGAGGCGGCGGCCAACGGCAAGGACAAGATCACTGTGCGCGGCTGGCTCGGTCTTCCCGACGGCACCGCATTCGTCGAGGACGAGGTCTCGGGGCTCGCCAGCGAGGCACATCTGCTGGGGCACCTTCTTGCGCAGCGGCTGCGTGGCGCAGGCGGGGACGAAATCCTTGCCAGGGCCGAAGAGATGGCCGCCTAGGCGTGTAAGAATCTTCCCCGCATGTCTGAGGCGGGGAAAGTATTTCTGGTCGGCGCAGGCCCGGGTGATCCGGGTCTTATGACCGCCCGCGGGCTGGAGCTGATCGCTTCGGCCGATGCAGTGCTCTACGACCGGCTGATTCCGACAACGGCGCTGGACGGCGCACGTGAGGACGCGATCCTCGAGTATGCCGGCAAGGGTCCCAGTGGCGATTCGATCAAGCAGGGCGGCATCGAAGCGCGGATGATCGAGCTCGCCCAGGAGGGCAAGTCGGTCGTGCGGCTGAAGGGTGGCGACCCGTTCGTCTTCGGTCGCGGTGGCGAAGAAGCTGCAGCGCTCGCAGCGCTCGGGATCGCGTTTGAGGTCGTTCCGGGCGTGACTGCCGGCGTTGCCGCTGCCGCCTACGCAGGCATCCCCGTGACTCACCGCGACCACGCCGCGGCAGTTGCGTTCATCACCGGCCACGAGGATCCCAGCAAGCCCGAAACGGCGATTGACTGGCCGGCGCTCGCGGCATTTCCCGGCACGCTCGTTTTCTACATGGGGGTGAAGAACCTGCCGCGGATCAGCGAGCAGCTGATCGAGGCCGGGCGCAGTGCCGATCAACCGGCCGCCGTGATCCAGCAGGGCACGACCACCGATCAGCGCACCGTGACCGGGCGACTGGTCGATCTTCCTGAACTTGCCGTCGAAGCTGCGATCAAGCCGCCGGCTCTGACGGTGATCGGCGACGTCGTGGGTGAGCGCGAGCGCATCGCCTGGTTTGAGCAGCGCCCGCTGTTCGGTCGCCAGATTGCCGTGACCCGCGCCCGCGCGCAGGCGAGCAGGTTCGCCGCGCAGTTGGCGGGACTGGGCGCAAAGGTCGTGCAGGCTCCGGCGATCGCCACGCGTGAGCGTTCGGACGATGATGTCGAGGCAGCCCTCGCCGAGGTCGAGAGTTTCGAGATCATCGCCTTCACGAGCGCGAACGGCGTTGAGGCGTTCTTCGCGGCGCTGGTGCGCGCAGGTAAGGACGCACGGGCGCTTTTCGGCGCGTCGGTCGCGGTCGTCGGAGGTGCGACCAAGGATGCTCTGGCCGCGCACGGGATCGTCGCCGACCACGTGCCCCAACGCCAGACGGCTGAAGGTCTGCTCGACGCGCTCAGCGGAGTGGAAGTCTCCGGCCGCAGAATCTTGCTGCCGCTCGCTTCCGACCCACGTCCGGTGCTCGGCGACGGGCTTCGCGCCCGCGGCGCGGACGTTCTCCAGATTGCGGTGTATGACACCGTCGTCGAGGGGCTGTCGGCAGCGCAGATCTCTGATGTCGCGGACTCCGAGTTTGTGACCTTTGCAAGCGCATCCGCCGTCCACTCGTTGATGCAGGCGCTCGGCGGCCCCGAGCCGCTGCACGGCTGCGCCCTGGTGTCAATCGGGCCGACCACTTCTGAGGCGCTGCGCGAGTACGGCCTGGAGCCCACCGCCGAGGCCGAACGCAGCGACATCGACGGGCTGCTCGAAGCGCTGCTGGGGCTTGCCTAGCCGCGCGAGGCGCTGCGCTGTTAGGTTGCGCTCGTGGCGCGGCGACCAGTTGCACTCCTCACTGACTTCGGACTTCGCGATCCCTTCGTGGGCATCTGCCACGGGGTGATCCTGCGGGAGGATCCGGCAATCGCGATCATCGACCTGACGCACGGTGTGGCGCGACAGGACATTCGCGCGGGCGCGGTCGCGCTGGCTGACTCGGTGTCTTTTCTGCCGGACGACGCGGTGGTGGTCGGTGTCGTCGATCCCGGAGTGGGATCGGGTCGAAGAGCCGTCGTTGTGGAGGCAGCTGACGGGATGGTGTTCGTAGGACCCGACAACGGCCTGCTCACTGCTGCGATCAGTTTGCGCGGTGGCGCGCAGTCGGCGTTCGAGATTTCGCGGTCGCCGTGGCGGTTGGAGCCGGTGTCTGAAACCTTTCACGGGAGAGACATCTTCGCGCCGGTGGCCGCCCGCATCGCTGCGGGTGCGGCGATCGTTGAGTGCGGGTTTGCGATCGATCCCGCTGAGCTTGTGCCGCTGGAGCTGCCCGAGGCCTCGGTGATCGACGGTGACCTGACCACAGCCGTGCTTGCGATCGATCAGTTCGGGAATGCGCGGCTCGCAGCTGGGCCGAGCGACCTGGACCCGATCGAATTTGGCGAGGTGATCGAGATCTGCGCCGGCGACATTCGCTGCCGGGCGACTTACGCCCGCACATACGCCGATGCCGAGGACGGCGAGCCGCTGCTGATCGCCGATTCGACGGGCTCACTGAGCATCTCGATCAGCGGCGGAGATGCCGCCGCCGCCCTGCGCCTGGAGCCGGACAGCGTGGTCAGGATTCTGCGGCTGTGACCGGCGCGCTCGGACACCCCCACATCCACCTGGATGTGGTCGATTCGACCAACGCACTCGCCAAAGAGCAGGCGACGGCTGGCGCTGCTCACGGGACCACCTTCACCGCAAGCCAGCAGACCGCCGGTCGAGGACGTCACGGGCGCAGTTGGGTTGCCCCTGCAGGAAGCGCGTTGCTGATGAGCGTGATTCTGCGCCCTGCCGCGGAGCATCATCGTTTCGCCCCGCTGGCCGCGGCGCTCGCCGTCGCCGAGACCTGCGAGCAGTTGGCCGATGTGCGCGCGCAGATCAAGTGGCCGAACGACGTCTGGATCGAAGGGCGCAAAGTCAGCGGGATTCTCGTCGAGGCGCGTCCGAATCCCGATCCCGAGAAGTCGTGGGTGGTCGTCGGTATCGGCCTGAACACGCGCGTGCGGCTTGAGGATCTGCCGGAGGAGCTGCAGCAGACTGCGACCTCGCTCTCGCTCGGTGAGGGCGTCGATGCGCTCACGCCGCTGCTTGCCAGGCTGGAGCAGTGGATCGCTGCCCCGACCCGCGAGCTGATCCAGGCCTGGAGCGCGCGCGACGCACTGCGTGGTCGCGACATAGCCTGGGCCGAAGGCGAGGGCATCGCCAACGGGATCGATGACGAGGGCAACCTGCTGGTGCGCCGCTGCGGCGGAGGCATAAGCATCCTCGGCGCCGGCGAAGTCCACCTGAGTCTCAACGACCCGCTCACCTAAGCGTTTTTTTGCTGCAAGGTTGCAGCTTTGCAGCGCTGCATAGTGGCAACCTTGCAGCGTTTTTTGGCTCAGGTATGGGTTAGTCGCCGCGGGTGAGTTCTTCGAACGAGCCCAGGACGGGGACTTTGGGTTTGGTTTCGCCTTCGGCGTTGCTGCCGCCCTTGTCAGACG
>JAEMRJ010000019.1:11961-24684 GCA_016463365.1 Thermoleophilaceae bacterium
CGGGCTTCTCGGCAGCGTCGTTCTGCGGTCGCTTGCGTGGGCGGCGTTTCTTCTTGGCTGCGCCCTCGCCGTTCTGCTGGCCACGATCGCTGTCACGCGACTTGCGCGTCTTGGGCGTCTCCTGGCCTTCAGCCGCCACCGCGTCCACCACATCCTTCGCGCCGTCCGCCTTGGCCGCACCGTTCCTCTGGCGCTTCTTGCCGCCCTTCTTACCGCCACCATCATCACGACGGCGGCGGCCCTTGCGTCCGCGCGCCTTCGGGAAGTTGCGGCCGAGTTCTCGGGCCAGCGCCGCCGGCTTGCGGGCAAGTCGGTTGCGACCACCGCGCAGGGCCTCTTCGGCCTCCGGCGAGTGGGCGACTGCCGCAGCGAGAATCGCTGAGGCCAGTCGCAGATCCTGCTTGCGCGTCTCCTGAACGATTCGGCGGGCATTGCGGCCGTGGGCCGGTCCCGAAGAGTTCACCAGCAGTCCCAGCAGGCGCTTGGTCTCGGGCCAGCGCTGCACGGCGTACTGCTCGTGCAGCTCGCGGGTGTAGCTGGCCAGGATCCAGATCCACGCCTGCGACTGCTCGCGCGACCCGACGTTCTTGTCGGCGATCGCCTTGAGCATCAGCTTGGTCGCCTCCCGGCGCTCATCCTTCTGCCAGCCGCCGATGATCTCGATCGCCAGGTCGTACGCCTCCGGGTCCTTCGAGTTGGCGAGATCCTGCAGCGCGCGCAGGCGGACAGCGCGGTGCTTGTTGGTCTCGAGCGCCTCGAGGAAGAGTGTGCGGCGGAGTTCGCCGGTGCGATCGTGCTGGATCATCGCGCGGGCGCGGCGCCAGTTGTTGGCGTTGGCCTTGCGACCCGCAAGCCGCGCCCATACGCCCTGCTCGCCCCAGTCCAGGTTGCTGACGGAGATTCTCCAGAGCTCGCGCTCGAAGATCTGCGCGCGGCGCTCGGGATCGGGGGTGACCGGAAGCACGCGGCGCTCAACGCGCAGTCGACGGCCGCGTCCACGACGGACAGGACCGACGACGATCGCGCCGCCGCGATAAACATCGCGCACGAGCAGGGAATGCAGGGTCACAACTGGATCATCGTGCGCCGTTGCCGGGTGGACGAAGTCGACGACGATGCCGGCTTCTTTGCCCGGGTGGCGACGGGTCACGCGGCCGACGCGTTGCTGGTAGATCCGCTTTGAAGCAGTCGGCGCAAGGTGCATGCACACCGTCGCGCGCGGCGAGTTCCAGCCTTCTGCAAGCAACTGGGCGTTGACCAGCACATCGACTTCGCCGCGCTCGTACGCGGCCAGCGTCTCGGCCAGCTCGCGCTTCGGCGTTTCTCCGGACACGGCCTTCGCCTTGATCCCGAATTCGCGGAACGCTTCGGCGACGTTGTAGGCGTGCCGCACCCCGGCGGCGTAGACGACGCCCGGCATGTCCTTGAAGCGCGCCCGGTAAAGATCTGCGATCGCAAGGTTGAACGGCGCCTGGTCCAGCAGCGCCGCCAGTTCTTCCTGGTCAAAGTCCTGATCGACCTCGCCGCGCCGCAGAGGCACGTTGGCGATCGTGCGCACGCCCGGTCCGGGTGGGATCCGCACGCAGCGCAGCGGAGCGATGACTCCGCGACGCGCAGCCTGCGCAAGGTCGAATCGTGAAGTCTGTGTCGGAAAGAGGTCGGTGACGTGACGGGCGATCAGCGCGCCGGTCGCGGTCATGCCGATGAAGTAGGGCTCCTTCCACCTGCGAATTGCGGCTGAGGTCTTTTCACCGAGCGCGGTGTGGGCCTCATCGCAGATGACGATCGTGTAGACGTCGGAAATGTTCCCGGCGTGGCGCACGTACCACTGGTAGGTCTCGACCGTCACCGGACCGTTCATGTGGCCGTCAGAGCCGAGCATCGGCGGCGAGAGGCGGTCCTTGTATCCACGGTCGACGAGCTCGCCGATGAACTGGTCGACAAGGTTGCGACGGTGGGTGAGGATCAGTACTCCGCCGGTGCGGCAGGCCTCCACGAAACCAAGTGCGGCGACAGACTTGCCTGCGCCGGTCGCGTGCTCAAACCAGAACCGTCGAGATGCGTACGGGTCTTCGGGTTGCTCGGGCAGCTGCTCTTCGGCGTCGTACGCCGCTGCGTCGGCCGAGACGTGACTGCCGACCTTGTGCTCGCCGGTCAGGACGTACTCGGCGGTGTCTTCCTTCTCTTCTTCCTCTTCGTCCTCGAAGACGTCCCAGTCGATGTCCGCGTCGATGTCGTCGGCCTCGTCCTGGGCGCTGTCTTCGACGTCGTCCTCAAAATCTTCTTCGTCGAACTCGCCGCCCTCGGCGTACGGGCCACCGTCGAGCGTCTCCTCGTCGCTCATCAGCGCCGCGAGCGTTCCCGAGAGCACGTCCACCTGATGGGCGTTCAGGGTCGTGCCGTCGACGAGCTTCGGCTCAGGGACCGAGATCTCGCGCTCCAGGCCCAGCGCCAGCGCGTACTTGCGCGCCCAGTCACGTGAGACTTCTTCTGCGCCGGATTCGATCTCGGCGAGCGCGTCGTCAAACGCGCGGCGGCGGATCGTGCCTGCGGCCAGAGCGATCTTCGGGTCGTCTCCGTTGAGGATCACCGGTTCGCGGATGAACTCGGAAACGCGCTCGAGATCCTCGGGCGTGGGGGCGACAACCTTTTCAGTCATTGAGTGTGTCAGTCATACGTGGGTGCAAGAACTGCGAGGACGCTTCCGTACGAACGCGCTCGGTGGTGAAACCGGGCCGGGCGAAAGAGCGTGTGACAGCTCGAGCGCGAGAAGGGAAGAACCGTTGCCGCCGCGGTTATCCGAAAGAGAACGTCTGCGGTTCGGATTGCCTTATCGGAGGCGAAGTAACGAAAGGGATTATAGCGTTCGCGCCATGCCTCGCCGATCAATTCCGGCCATTTTCGTCCTCCTGCTTGTCCTGGCCGCGTCGGGCTGCGGCAACGACAGTCCCGCTGATCGGCCCACGCTGAGCGAGGTCATGCCCGATGTGAGCGGCGCAGATCCCCGACTCGTGGCGATCTCCGAGCAGGCCAACCAGCTGCTCCCCGGCGGCGCCCCGGCCTTCGACGCGCGCCTGAAGGAGCTGCGCGGACTTCCGGTCGTCGTGAACAAGTGGGCGCACTGGTGCGGTCCGTGCGTCGCGGAGTTCCCTGAGTTTCAGCAGACTGCCAAGAAGCTGGGCGCGCAGGTTGCCTTCCTGGGAGTGAACGTCTTTGATTCCGAGGCCAAGGCCACGGAGTTCCTGCGCAAATATCCGGTGCCCTACCCCAGCTACAGCGATCCCGACATGAAGATCTCCAAGCAGCTGCCCCCGCCGAAGTACGCGCCGATCACCAACATCTACGACGTTGCCGGCAAGCTCGTCCACGTAGAAGCGGGGCCCTACGAATCGGCTGCGGAGCTCCAGTCCGACATCGATCGTTACGCCGGCCCGCTCAAGTCGGGCCCGAGTAGCTGATCTGCCATATTTCCGACGACGATGAATCCGCCGATCGACATTTCTGAGCATCCGGAAGTCCAGGACGGACTCGAAGGAGTCGTCGCCTTTGCCTCCGAGATCGCCGAGCCCGATCGCGCGGGTGGGGCGCTGCGTTATCGCGGCGTGGACATCGAGGACCTTGTCGGCGCAGTTCCGTTCGAGCGCGTCTGGGGCCTGCTCGTGGACGGCGTCTACGAGCCCGGGCTTCCTCCGGCTGAACAGCACCCACTGTCGATCCGCACCGGCAACGCCCGCATCGACCTGCAGGCGTCGCTCGCGACGCTCGCCGCTGAGTGGGGCTTCGAGGAGATCCTCGACATCGAGCCCGAACAGGTGCGCGCAGACCTCGCCCGCAGCAGCGTGATGGCGCTCAGCCACGTCGCGCAGTCGGCGCGCGGCATCGGCCAGCCGCCCGTGCCTCAGAGCGAGATCGACAACTGCAACTCCATCTCTGAACGCTTCCTCACGCGTTGGCGCGGCGAGGCGGACCCCGGCCACGTCAAGGCGATCGACGCCTACTGGATCAGCGCGGCAGAGCACGGAATGAACGCATCGACTTTCACGGCGCGCGTGATCGCCTCGACCGGCGCCGACGTTGCCGCCGCGCTCTCAGGAGCCGTCGGCGCGCTGAGCGGACCGTTGCACGGCGGCGCGCCCTCTCGCGTACTCGACATGCTCGACGGTGTTGAGCAGTCCGGCGACGCCGACAAGTGGGTCAAGGATGCGCTCGACCACGGCGACCGGCTGATGGGCTTCGGCCACCGCGTCTACCGCGCCGAAGATCCGCGCGCCCGCGTACTGCGCCGGACCGCCAAAGAACTGGATGCCCCTCGCTACGTCGTCGCTGAAGCGCTCGAGAAAGCCGCGCTTGCAGAGCTGCACGCGCGCAAGCCCGACCGCGTGCTCGCCACCAACGTCGAATTCTGGTCGGCCGTCGTCCTGGACTTCGCCGAGGTCCCTCCGGATCTCTTCACGCCGCTCTTCGCCTGCGCCCGCACGGCCGGCTGGTCGGCGCACATTCTTGAGCAGAAGACCACGGGCAGGCTGATCCGCCCCAGCGCCAAATACGTGGGGCCCGGCCCGCGCGGCATCGCCGACGTGGCTCAGCACGCCTAGGGGCCGTTCTCTTGCCCGAGGCGCGCATCGATCCGATGAGCGGCCTTCGTACGATGGTCGCGACCGAACGATCAGCCAGGCCGCACGCCTGGCCGGTCACCTCGCCACCCCAGGAACTGGGCGATGACGACCCCTTCGCCGAGGGCAACGAGCAGCTGACGCCGTCCGAGCTGTGGGCCGACCGCCCCGATGGATCGGCGCCCGACACCCCTGGCTGGCGCGTGCGCGCGGTGCCCAACAAGTACCCCGCCCTCGATCAGAACTATCAGGACGAGATGCCCGAGAGCGGCCTGCAGGACCCGCTCGGCACGGCGCGGGGAATGCCCCAGCTGCTGGCCGATGCGCCCGCCGCCGGGATGCACGAGGTGATAATCAACTCGCCGCGCGCGGTGCGATCGCTGGCCGAACTCCCGCTCGAAGAACTGGAAGCTGCGGCCGCCGGTTGGGCCGCGCGGATCGCGGCACACGCGGACTCGCCGGCGCAGTACGTGCACCTCTGCGTGAACGAGCGGGTCGAGGCCGGAGCCACATTGGCGCACACCCACGCCCAGCTCTTCGCCCTGCCGTTCGTGCCGCCCCCGGTCGCCCGTGAGCGCGAGCGCATGCGCGCCTACTACGAGCACACTCAGGGCCGCAACCTGCTCGAAGACCTGCTGGTCGAAGAGATTCGCGGCGGTCAGCGGCTGGTGGAGATCGATGACTCGGCCGCGCTGATCGCGCCGTTCGCATCTGCAACGCCCTACCGCCTCGCCGTGATTCCGCGCAGACCGGAACCGCGCTTTGAGCACAGTCCTTCGCGAGGCACAGCAATGCTGCACAAGGCGCTCATGGCGCTGTCCGGCGCCATCGAGTTCGGCGAGGGAGCCGCCCCGCCTCTGAACATCTGGATCCGCACGGCGCCCCGCGACGCCCAGGGCTACACCTGGCGCATCGAGATCGCCCCGCGGCTCGGCCAGCCCGCGAGCTTCGAGCTGGGCACGGGCGTCGGGATCAATCCGGTCGCGCCCGAAGACGCCGCCGAGCAGTTCCGTGGGGCGCTCAAGTGATCTGGATCGTGATCACGATGGCGATCTCCGGGTCGCTGGGCGCGTGGTTCGCCCACCACAGACCCGAGACCTCCGAGACCTTCGCCAAGCGCCTGATGGACTTCGTCCTCTGGGTGATCCTGCCGCCGGTGCTGTTTTTCAACCTCGCGCGCTTCGAATTCACGCTCGAGGCCGGCAAGGCGATCGCATTCGCATGGCTCGGCAACCTCTTGCTGGTCGGAACTGCGTTTCTGATCGCGCGAAGGCTGGATCTGACGCGCCCGCAGATCGGCGCGTTTGTGTGCTGCGCGGTGATGGGCAACACGGCGTACCTGGGCTACGCGTTCTCGAGCGTCGCGCTCGGCACAAATGCGCTCGACCAGGCGATCATCTACGACATCCTCGTGATGCTGCCGTCGTTGGTGTTCATCGCCTTCTCGATCGGCGCGGCCTACGGCACGCACGCCGACACGCCCAAGGAACGCTTCAAGAGCTACTTCACGAAGAACCCGCTGCTCTTCACGACTGTGCTGGCGCTGCTGGCTCCCGAGGCGCTCTCGCCTCAGTGGGCGCGCGACATCACGCACCTGCTGGTCTACGCGATCCTGCCTGCCGGGTTCTTCGCCGTAGGGATCGTGGTGCGACACGAGAGTGAGCTCGACAAGCTCAGCTTTCCGCCGAAGCTGACGAAGCCGGTGGCGATCGCCAGCCTGCTGAAGCTCAGCTTCCTGCCGCTCTTCCTTCTGGCGATCGACATGTGGATCACGAAGATCCCCAAGGCCTACGTGCTCCAGGCGATGATGCCGACCGGAGTCAACAACCTGCTGCTCGCCAACAACTACGGCCTCGACCGCAAACTCACCACCAGCGCAATCATCTGGACAACGCTCGTGATCGCGGTGGTCGGCCTGACGATCGAATACGCGTAGGACGATGCCCCGCCCGCGGGGCTTCTGGGGGCGATTTGACAAGGACGCAGGGAACGACGCCTCCGTAGGGAGGCGAGCGACCGAGGACGCCGCTCAAATCGCCCCCAGATGCCCCGAGCTGGAGTCGAACCAGCGGCCTCTTCCTTAGGAGGGAAGCGCTCTATCCATCTGAGCTATCGGGGCGCGGCTCAAACTCTAACTGCGGTCCCCGCGCCGGCATCGCAAATCCGAGCGCGCCGAAGTAGAACAGCCAGCCGAGCATCGCCGGGATCCAGCCGTTGGTCTGAACGAGTCCGGTGAACGGTGAGTCGAGCTGCGCCGCGACGAGCGTCGCGATCGCGCCGACGACGCCCATCGCCACAACGCCGATCAGCCACCGCGTGTTCGCGACCACGGCGTAGGGGCCAAGCACCGCTGAGGACAGGCTCAGCCCCGCAATCATCATCGCGATGATCCCGAGCGCCAGCAACGGATAACCGTCAGCCAGGCTACGGCCAAGGTCTGTGATGCCGGGAGTGTTGCGGCTGAACGGAAGATCAAGGGTGATCGCCGTCGACCACCAGTCCGCGCCGATCGTCGACCATGCGATCAGAACTGCCGATGCCAGCATGCAGCCACGAGCTGCCCAGTCCCAGGCGTTGGATGGTCGCGCGCGCTTGAGCACGCGGTCAAACTACAAGGTGAGGAAAATCGTTCTCGACCCGGTCGCGGTAGTGGCGGAATGCAGGTCCGCAGACCGCGACGATACGCAGGCCGGCAGTCAGGCTGCCCTTGACCTTGGCCTTGCGCAACGCCAACGCCTTGGCGACCTGGAGCTTGCCCTGCATGAACTGGTTGGCAACGTCAGAGGTGACTTCGATGCGGGTGGCCGGCTCCCACTTGACCCGCTTGGACCAGACCCAGACCAGATTTGACTCCCCGTCTTCGCCTCCGCGGATGTTCACAGTGAGGTCGAAGTCGGTGTAGGTGATCTCGACCGGAGTACCGAGCGCACGCAGCCGCGGTCCGACCTCGGTGTCGTCACCCAGTGTCGCGATGACCTGATCCATCACGAGTCGGAGTTCTTTTTTCGATTTGAAGCGGCTCATCCGTAGCCAGTGAGGCAACCCAAATATTCAGTACAGCTGGTACCCGGTTCCGACTGACTGTCTATCGGTCAGGCCGGTCGGGATGAACATCATCGATAGTGGTGAAGGGCCGGTACGGCGCTCCAGCGGCGGCCTCGATCGCTTCTCCGCCTCCTGCCAGTCGGTCGAGCACAGCGCACACGCCGACAATCTCAAATCCTTCATCCTTCACTCGCTCAATCGCCTGAAGCGTCGATCCGCCCGTCGTGACGACGTCCTCGACGATCAGGCAGCGCGCGCCGGGCTCGAGCAGCGGCCCCTCCACCCAGCGCTGAAGACCGTGCTCCTTGCGGTCCTTGCGCACGAAGAAGGCCTTCGCGTCCGATCCGGCCGCGAGCGCAGAGCAGGCGACGGGGTCCGCGCCCATCGTCATTCCGCCCACGGCGGTCGCACCGACTTCGTCTGCAAACTCGGCGACCAGCTCACCCAGGGCCATGAATCCGGCGCGCTGCAGAATCGCGCGCTTGGCGTCGACGTAGTACTGCGCGGTCCTGCCACTGGTCAGAACCACCTCGCCGATCACGAGCGCGTGCTCGCGAAGTTCGGCGATCAGAGTGTCGCGTGAGTCAGCCACGGGTGAGCATCGTAGACACCCGATTTCGCTCAAGGCTTCGGCGCCCCCGGCCGAAACTCGATACAAGGTGTGCTTCGGCCCACCCGCGGGGCTCCGCCGCGACGGAGAATCCGCCAATCATCGTTCAGCCGAAATCCGCATCGGCGTTCACAGAAAGCAGGTCGGGACGTGTATCTCTCCGGTCTGATCAGAGTTGTTTCGATAGTGCTCTCAGCGATCGTCGCGGTGAGTTTTGGCATGTTCGTATGGGACGAACTCGGCTCGGCCTCAAAGCGTCAGGCGCTGCTCGCGGCGGGCGCCGGTCCGCAGGTCACCTCCACGCGTGACGCGCACGGACGACTGGCCGCAGCTGAGAACGGAAAGCCGCGCCTGAACCTTGACAAGGCCAACGACGCGCTGACCTCACCGGGTGAGTCGATCGGAAAGAAGTTCGGCGACAACCATCCGTGGGCGATGCGCGGAGCTGCCTTCCTTTTCGGAATCCTCGCCTTCCTGCTCGGTCTGCGGTTGCTGGCCAGCTGGATCGAGACGAACCGGCCGCAGCCCGGATCGGCTGCCCAGCAGAATCAGCAGGGCGGATTCACCGCCAGTTCGCGCTAGTAGTAGGTGTCCACCCGGGTGCCCATACGCACCCAGCGGAAGATCGATGAGGCACTCGGCACCGGCACGCGGACGCAGCCGTGACTGGCGTTGTAGGTCGGCACCGAGGCATAGCCGTGGATCGCGTATCCGCGGATGAAGTAGCTGCTCTTGACCATGCCCTTGGCGTTGGTGCCGGGGTCCTTGCGGTAGACGCGGTAGGTGCCACGGATGGTCGGAGTTGCCGGAGCGCCCGTCGAGACGTGGTAGATCCGAGACACCCTGCCCTTGTCGGCCATGACCATGACCTGCTTGCCGATGCTCACCTCGATGTGACGCCCGGCGCCGGGGTATCGCAGTCGGAATCCGCCCTTGCCCGCAGCGAGCTTGCGCGCGACGCTGGAGCCGGCCGACGCCACCCGGGACATGCCGTTCACCTTGCGGAACGCGATGAAAGCGCGTCCGGTTGCAGCGTCGAAGCGCCCGTTCAGCGGTGAGACGTAGTGCAGGCTGCGCAGCCTGTTCTGGAAGAGTCGGACTGCAACGCCACGGCTGCCCGAGCGGATGTTGGTGCGCACGACCGCGACGCGCGTTCCCTTACCGTCGTCGACGAGTGTCTTCTGGACGTCAGTCAGTTCCACCTTGGCCGTGTAGCGGCCCTTCTTGCCGGTGCGCCAGGACAGATGGAACTTGGAGATGCTGCCGGCTTCGTCGATCTCGACGGTGCGGCTCTTGACCACCTTGCCGCTTCTGAAGATCTCAATCTTGATCTTCTGGTCTGCGATGTCGGCCTTTACGCGCCCGCGGATCACAAGCCGGGTGCGCGGCAGCACGTAACCGCGGCCCTTGTAGCGGTAGGCGCCATCGGCAGTCAGTTTCACCGCCGGGAGCTTTGCGCTCTTGGTGGTGGATTTCTTCTTGGCCGCCGCCCAACTGGTTGCTTCAGTCGGGCCGGCTGTCGGGCCGGTGGGACCGGCAGACGCCGAAGTGGCGAGCGCGAACATCGCAAGAATCGCCGCCGCCGAAGTCGTCAGTCCATAAGTGCGCGCACGCGAATTCATTGCGGAACAGCATATTCCACAGGACCGCTGCCAGCGCCCGGAGATCCGCCGGTTGTTGAGTCCGACCGGCGATCGGTCAAGCGGTGTCCGAGGGCGCAGCTGAGCATCATCAGCACCCAGAGCACACCCGCGAGAACCAGGCCGAAATCCGAGTTGTTCTTCTCGGCGTAGGCGGCCACTGCAATCGCATTGTTGGTCGCGTGCAACGCGATCGTGGAATACAGCGTCCCGGTCCACGAATAGAGCAGGGCGAACGAAATCCCCAGCACCGCGAGCGGGATGACCTGCATCAGACGATCGTTGGTCAGCGAATCGATGTGCAGTGAGCCGAAGAGCAGCCCCGAGCCGATCGCCGCCGGCCAGAGGCCGATGCCGTTCTTGAGCGCGCGGAAGATCATGCCGCGGAAGAAGATCTCTTCAGCGATCGGTGCGAGCACCGCCACGAGCAGTGCGAAGAAGAACATGTTCAGGTCGCCGGCGTTCGCTCCGAGCTTCTCGGGAGCGTCGTCGGGAGCAAGTTTCACGAGCTGGTTGTAGATGGCGAGGATCAGCAGATAGCTGCCCATGACCGCGGCCATCATCCAGACCGACCGCCAGAAAGGTGCCCTGACCAGTCCGAGATCGCGCCAGGCGAACGACCCGGACAACCGCGCGACAAACACAGCCGTGCCGATGAAGAGGAGCTGGTTGACGGCCGAGGCGACAACCACGAAATTCGAGTTGTCCTCGAGGTTCTCCAGAGAAAGGTCGCCGAAGGCCACCCACAGCCCGCCGATCACCAGCACGGCGATCTGCGAGACGATCAGGCCGCCGAAGAACGTCAGGAGCGCGTAGTGCCAGGGCCAGCCCGCGGCACCGGCCGAACCGAGCGAGCCGGGTGGCGGAGTGCCCGACGGAGGCGGAGTGACCGGCGGCGGCACAATCTGCGGCCCGGGCACCGGCAGCTCTGGCAGATATCGCGGGTCGCCCGCCTGCGGTCCAATGGGATCGTCGGTCACGGGGCATATTGTGGCCGCAGAACCGGTTGCCCATGCTGATCGCCGCAGAACAATCCTTCGTCGAGGCCAATTCCCAGTGGATAAGCGCGCTCGCCATCATCGTCGTGGCACTGATCACTGCGAAGTTCGTCGACAGGCTCCTCCAACGCAGCTCGATGCGCGTGAGCAGCGTGCGCGACTCCGAGTCGCTGTCGAAATCGACGGTCACCCGGCTGCGACTGATGCGCCGGCTGATCGTGCTCTCGATCGCGCTTGTCGGCATCTTCCTTGCGCTCGCGCAGATCGACGCACTCAAACCCCTGGGAACGGCGCTGCTTGCTTCGAGCGCCGTGATCGGAGTGGCGGTCGGGCTGGCGTCGCGTGCCGTGCTCGCCAACGCGGTGTCGGGGATGATGCTCGCGACGGTCCAGCCGTTCCGCATCGGCGACGTGATCGAGTGGCAGGACAATCGTGGCCGCGTCGAGGACATCACGTTGACCTACACCTTCGTGCGCCTGCCCTCCGGCCACCGGCTCGTGATCCCCAACGAGGCGATCGCCACCACGCCACTCGAGAACTACACGATCGCGGGCACGGTTGTGGATGCCGACGCTGCTGTCCAGGTTGTACCCGCGCAGGCCACCCCGGCGATCAAGCTGCTGCGTGAACGGCTCGATGACGCGACCGTGTCGCTCGGCGCCTGCGAGGTCGATCGCTCCGAAATCCTCGTCTCCTTCAGCACTACGGCCGGCCACGAGGCCACGCAGCGATTTGCCACGCGCGAGCAGGTAGTCGCGATTTTGAGCGACGCGGGTATGCTGGAAGCGTCTTCCCAGGGCAGCTGAGCACCGCATCAAACGCGGCGCGCAGTGTGTTCCAATCCCTGTGACCCGCCGCAGGGCAGCGTCGCTTTTCAGCGAACTGTCGTATACGAAGACTCAGAACCACCCCCAGGATGACTGCACGAGAACGACGCAAGCGCCGCACCCGGCGCGGCACGGCCCATCGCCCCTTGGCGATCGGACTGGTCGTGCTCGTGACCCTGGGCATGATCGCCGGCTTTTCCGCCATCGGCTATGTGATCGCGCTCGCAAATGGCGCTGATCCACTCGGCAAGCCTGTCAACCGCGGCCTGACCTCCGCGGTGTACGCGGCCAACGGTCAGCTGCTCGGCTACATCCAGGCCGACGAGATCAGCACGCCGGTTGCCTGGAAGCGGCTGCCACAGGACTGCAAGGACGCGACCGTGGCAATCGAGGACGAGCGCTTCTACAGGCACGACGGGGTCGACTACACCGCGATCGTGCGCGCCGCAGTGAAGAACACCAGCAGCGGCAAGACCGTGCAGGGTGGCTCGACGATCACCATGCAGCTGGTGCGCAACCTCTACATCTCCGCGCCCAAGCGCGACTTCAAGCGCAAGATCCGCGAGGCCAAGCTCGCCAGCGAACTCGAGCAGCAGCGCAGCAAGCGCTGGATCCTCGGTCAGTACCTGAACACCGCGCCTTACGGCACTGTCGGTGGTCAGTCGGCGATGGGCGTGCAGGCTGCGGGTCAGACATTCTTCGCAAAGAACGCCAAGGACCTCAGCCTTTCTGAATGCGCGATGCTCGCCGGACTCCCGCAGGCACCGACCGACTACAACCCCTTCCTCAATCCGAAGGCCGCGCTGGAGCGCCGCGCCGAGGTGCTGGGCAAAATGGCCGAACTCGGCTACATCACTGAGCAGGAAGCCGAAACTGCGGCCGCAAGCTCGCTGCGCCTGCACCGCGGAACGCGCTACACAAAGATCCGCGAGCCCTACTTCTTTGACTACGTCAAGCAACAGCTGATCGACAAGTACGGCATCAACACCG
>JAEMRJ010000122.1 GCA_016463365.1 Thermoleophilaceae bacterium
ATGCTGGCCGGCGCGATGCCGTTCGCGATCGCGATCTCGATCACGGCCACGACTCCGTATGCCACCGCCGCGCGCGGCTGGAAGATTCCCGGAAGGCCGATCAGCGGGATGCCCTCGGCGTGTGCGGCCTTTGAAATCGGGCCGCCAGAGCTGATCACGTATAGCTTTGCGCCGCTGCGGCGCGCCTGATCGAAGCAGGAGAGTGTCTCCTCGGTTGAACCCGAGTAGGAGGACAGCACGACGGCATCGCCCTCACCGACCCATGAAGGCAGGTCGTAGCTGCGGTTGGTGATGATCGGCCGGCTCGCTGCCGACCCGATCACGGCAGCGGCAAGATCTGCGCCGATCGCCGACCCGCCCATTCCGCAGACGATCAGTGAGTTGGCCGTACCGGGTTCGAGCATCGCGCTTTCAGCGCGCCACATGGCATCGCCGATGTGGTCCGGGATGGCGAGGATGTCGCCGAGCAGTCCCGACTTGTCGACCGCCGCGATTCCGGGAGTGGTGAGCGCGTTGTCGCTCATGCGGTGATGCCCTCGCCGGCCTCTACCCGTGCGCCGTTACCGACTGTTGCGCCGGGATCAATGTATGCGCCCTCGCCGATCACGCTTCCGGCCAGGATGCTTGCGCCGTAACCGAGCACGACCGACGGGCCGACGATTGAATCCTCGACGCTGGCGCCGGTCGCGAGGCGCGAATCTTCCATCACGACGGAGCGCTCGACGCGGCAGTCTGCGGCGATCTGAGCGTGGTCGCCGATCACCGTGTCGGGGCCGAGCCGCGAACCGGCGGCAACGGCTGCTCCCTCGCCGATGACGACAGGCGCGTGAAGATCCACACCGGCCAGCTCAAGCCCGTCGGGGATGACGTTGCCCTGCGCGTCGCGCAGCTCGTCCAGGTAGGAGTGCACCTTGCCGCTGAGAAGGTCGCGGGTTGCCTCGACATAGCGTTCGGGTGTGCCCAGGTCAAGCCAGTAGCCGTCGGCGTCGTACGCATAGATGCCGTCCCCGACAAGCTGCGGGAAGACGTGGTGCTCAAACGAGCGATTCTCGCCAGCGGGAATCATCTCGAGCACGTCGCGGTTGAGCACGTATGCGCCGGCGTTGATACGCGGATCCGGCGGCGCGTCCTCTGCGCTGGGCTTCTCGAGGAACGCCTGGACGCGGTGCTCGTCGTCGGTCAGGACGACGCCGTAGGCCGTTGCGTCTTCGACCGGGACGAGCGCAAGCGTTGCGCGGGCACCGGTGGCCGCGTGCTGGGCGATCTCGGCTGAGAGGTCGTAGTCGGCGAGCGTGTCGCCGTTGAGTACGAGAAAGCACTCATCGAGATGCGATTCCGCGAACTTCACCGCACCTGCCGTCCCCAGCGGTTCGGGCTCCTCGACGTAGGTGATCGAGACGCCCTCGTGACCGGCCGCGTCGAGCGCTGCGCGCAGGCCGTCGCCCTTGTAGCCCATCGACATCACGACATCTTCCACGCCGTGCAGGCGCAGCCAGTCGATCATGTACCAGAGCATCGGCCGGTTGACCATCGGGACGGCCGGCTTGGGCATCGTGCTGGTCAGCGGGCGCAGACGGGTCCCCTGGCCACCCGAGAGGATCACGGCCTGCATGAACGCGGCCTATTCCGCGGTCGCGCTGAGGGCGGCCGGCGCCTGCACGCTGTTATCGGTGACAGTGTCGAGAGTGCCGACCGAAGGGCGGCCGACGCCTTCGTAGGCGAAGCCCGCGGCTGCGACTACTGCGCCGTCGAGCAGGTTGCGGCCGTCGATGATCAGGGGCGTGCGCATTGCGTCACGCATTGTGGCGAGATCAAGCTCTGCAAACTGTGGCCATTCTGTGACGATTACGGCTGCGTCAGCGCCGTCCAGGGCTGCCAGCGGCGAGTCCTCGATCTCTACGCCCGGCAAGAGCTCGCCTGCGCGCTCGGCGGCGACCGGGTCAAAGGCCGACACGACCGCTCCTTCGCCGCGCAGGCGCGCGCTCAGCACCAACGAGGACGCTTCGCGCATGTCGTCGGTGTTGGGCTTGAAGGACAGGCCCAGCAGTGCGATCTTCTTGCCCACCAACGAGTCCCCGAGGTGCTTTTTGAGTTTTCCGATGACGCGGCGCTTCTGCAGTTCGTTGACCTCGATCACTGCGTTGAGCAGCTGAAAGTGGTACCCGCTGTTGCCGGCGAGCTGCTTGAGCGCAGTGACGTCCTTGGGGAAGCAACTTCCGCCGTAGCCGATTCCGGCCTGGAGGAACTTCGGACCGATGCGAGAGTCAAGACCCATGCCGCGGGCGACTTCTGTGACGTCTGCGCCGACCTCTTCGGAGACGTTTGCGATCTCGTTGATGAAGCTGATTTTTGTCGCGAGGAAAGCGTTGCTCGCGAGCTTGATCATCTCTGCGGAAGCGATGTCGGTACGAACCATCTCGCCGCCGAGCGGGCGGTAGAGCTCTTCGACTGCGTCACCGGCCCAATCGCCTGGATCGGCACCGACGACCACGCGGTCGGGGCGCATGAAGTCATCCACGGCGGTGCCCTCTTTGAGAAACTCCGGGCAAGAAACGTATGCGAGGTCGTGCTTGTCGCGTCGGATCGCGGCGCCGGTTCCGACGGGGACGGTGCTCTTCATGATCAGCGCGTGTTCGTTGCTGTCTCCGACTTCACGGACGACTTGTTGAACGCGCGAGAGATCGGCGTCGCCCGAGTAGGTGGGCGGAGTGTCCACGCAGACGAACATCAGTCGCGTGCGGTCCAGCACCTCGCCCATGTCGGTGGTGAACGTCATGTGATCGATGTTCTTTTTCAGCAGCTCGGGCAGCCCCGGCTCATGCATGATCAGCTCGCCGCGGCTGAGCACGTCGACCTTTTCCTGGACGATTTCTCGGACCACGACTTCGTGGCCGAGTTCGGCGAAGCAGCAGGCGGTCACGAGACCGACCCAGCCGGCTCCGATCACGCCGATCGGCGGTTTTTCACTGTTTCCGAGCACATTTGACATGCCCGCAGGGTAGTAGCTGGCGCTGGTCAGCGACTCTTGCGCAGCGACTGGGCGAGCGCAAGCATCTGCTTTTCTGTCAGCTTGCGCAACAGGGTGTTTGACACCCAGTACGACGCGCCGTCGCGATGGAAGGCGACCAGGCCGAGCTTGCCGCCCTCGTAGAAGAGTTCGTAATCGCGTCCCTTGATGCGGCGGATCTCCGACGGGTTCTTCAGGATCGGTGGGTCGGACCAGTTGACACCCTGAACGCCGTAGAAATCACCGTCGGAACCAGCGAGTTGGGCGACGATCCTGTAAGCCGAAACGCGCTTGCCCTCCGCCGTTGTCATGCGGTATCCGCGCGTGCTCGTGTCGCGGTAGGTTGCGCCGTTGACGATCGCGGTCGGGTAGAAGACGGGAAGCCTGATGTGGATCTTCGCGAGGTCCGCCTGCTGCTTGCCGGCGTCTTTTGCGTAGCTCATCGACTTGGGCAGGCCGGTTGCGCGACCGCGCTTCTTGACCGCTGGCGTGGCGGCGGTCGCGCCGGGCTCGGCGGCAGTCCGACCTTTCTGCGTCGGACCTTTCAGGAAGACTCGGGCGGCCTTCTGGAGATTGTTGTTTGAGACCACCACGTAGGAGGCGCCACCGATCGTCGGCGTTGTGACGTTCTCAAACTGCACCTGGTAGACGGGCTTGCCCGCGGACTTGACGGCGAGCGTGAGCAGACGCTGGAGGTTTTTGCCGCTGGCGAGCTTGTTGTCGGTGCGGACGTTGTCGGCGACGACCTTCTTGAGCTTCTTCGCGCTGGTGAAGAGCTGCGTCACGCCGACCTGCTGCTTGGCCTGGCGCAGAAAGCTCTGCTGGCGCGCGGCGCGGTAGAGGTCGCTGTCCAGATGGCGGAAGCGCACGTAGTCCAGCGCGCGATAGCCGCAGAGCTTCTGATAGCCGGCCTTGATGTTGATCGCTGCGTACTGGTTGCCGTAGACGGCACCGACGTTGTTGTTGAAGTACCGGCGGTCGACATCCACGTAGACGCAGTCGATCGAGTCGACGGCCTGCGCGAATCCGCCGAAGTCGATCTCGGCCACGTGGTTGACCTTCAGGCCGAGCGTTTCCTTGATCGTCTGGACAACGCGCTTGGGGCCTCCGTCTGAGTAGGACTCGTTGAACTTCGCAACGCCGCGACCGGGGATCGTGGCCTTCAGGTCACGGGGGATTGACAACACCGTCGTCACGTTCTTGCTCGGGTCCAGACGGACGAGCATCATCGTGTCCGAGCGCGCCGGATAGCCGGTTTTCTTGTCGCCCTTACGGCGGTCAGAGCCGATCAGCAGGATCGTCTGCGGCCCGCCGGTGGCGCCGTCGAGGTAACGACTGATGTCACGGATCTCGTTCTTCTTGAATGCCGCCACGACGTCTTCGCGCTGACTGAATGCAGTCAACGACGCCACGACGGCCGCGATCACGACCAGCAGGCTCGAGCCCAGCAGAAAGCGCTTCCAGGGCGCAAAGCGTTCTTGTTCGTCAAACACTGAAGAGTTACGTTAGAGGTCGGAGGCGCGGCGAAGGGCACGGAGGTGCCACGCGCAGTCGACAGTGAAACACGCGCGGCGGGTAAAGAGACCGGTTCAGACGGCGCGAATGTGACTGCGCGAGTCGTTCTGCTGGGCTGCGACGCGTTGCGCAAAGCCCACCAGAGCGTGCTTGTAGTCGGTCAGAGAGCGCAGTGAGACGTACTCGTGCGGGCCGTGGTGGCCGTTTCCCACCGGTCCGAACTCGACGGCCGGAATGCCCTGTGCGAGGAACGCGGTGGCCTCGGAGCTGCCGTCGCGGCCGACCAGCTCGGCCTCTTCGACGTTGGCGTCGGCCAGCGACTGGTGCAGGGCGACGACGTATTCGTTGTCGTTGGCGACGTATGCGGGCTCGCGCTCGAAGACGACCTCGACGGCGATGTCGTCGATTGCACGGATGTCCTGGAGGATCGCCTCTGGGTCCTGCCCCGGGACGTAACGGATGTCGACATGCATGATGCAGGTGTCCGGGACCTTGTTGATCGCGTCACCGCCCTCGATTTTGCCGAGATTGATGCTGGGGCGGTCGAAGTAGTCACTGCTCTCGTTGGCGAACGGCATCGCCTCGATCTGCCGGAAGACGTCGTTGGCCTTGAGTACCGCGTTGTCGCCGAGCCACGGTGTTGAACCGTGCGCGGCCGTGCCGCTGACGGTCAGGCAGAGCGCGAGCACACCCTTGGCCTGCACGCCCACGTGAAGGTTCGTCGGCTCGCCTGTGATCGCGAAATCGCCGCCGTAGCCGCGCTCGACCAGAACGTCGGTGCCGCGGATGCCCATCGACTCGGACTCTTCGTCGGCGACGCAGAGAAAGCGGACCTCCACCCCCTCCTGATCACGCAGATCGCGCAGGGCGCACATCATTGCCGCAAGCGCTGCCTTCATGTCGTAGGCGCCGCGGCCGATCAGCTCGTCGCCTTCTACGCGCGGCTTGAACTGGCCGGGCTTGCCGGGCACCACGTCGATGTGGCCGTGGAAGACGAGCACCGGACCGGTGCCCCTCGTGCTCGTGATCAGCACCGGCAGGCCGGCGACTTCCATCTCTTCGATCTCGAATCCGTTTGACTCGAGCCAGCCCTTGATGAAGCTGACGCCGGTCGTGATCCCCTCTGGAGTCGAGGTGTCGTACGCCATAAGGCGCTTTGCGAGATCTGCCTCGTCCATGTGTTGAGGCTATCGGCGCTGGGGCTGTTCGCCGAGAGGCGCGCAACGCGGGGCGCCGCGGAGCTACGAGTTGGCGATCTCGAGGTAGCGGGTCCAGCGGTGAACGTCGCGCTCGGCGCGTTCCTTCTGGGCCGAGCCGTCGTCCGCGGCGTCGAGGCGCGACTGCGCCTCTTCCTGCTTGGCGGTCAGATCAGCAACGTCCAGTTCTTCAACCGGAATCGCTTCCTCGACCAGCATCAGCAGCGAGTTCTCTGCCATCTGCAGAAAGCCGTCGCCCTGGGCGAAACGCTTGATCTCGGTTTCGCTCTCGTAGATGCGCAGCTCGGTCGGGTCGAGCATCGCCATCAGCGGCTCGTGATTGGCACGAATACCGATCGAACCGACGAGGGTGCGGGTGGAAACCATCTCCGCCGTACCTTCGTAGGCCGCGCCCTCGGGCGTCATGATCTGGACTGGAAACGTGGTCGCCATGAACTAACCCTTTGCGGCTTCGATGACCTCGTCGATGCCGGCCTTCATGTAGAAAGCGCGCTC
>JAEMRJ010000123.1 GCA_016463365.1 Thermoleophilaceae bacterium
GCCCCGGACCATCCCCACCCCGGCCAGCGGCGCTGAGATGTCGCTGCTTGACCGCTCAAGAAGCGACACGCCACCGGCCTTCCGGTCGAGCAGATCGACCAGCTGCGCCGCATAGCGTTCCTCGCCACCGGAGATGCGGTAGCGGTTGTGCAGCACCAGCACGCGCTGCTCTGAGAGTCCTGCCATCTGGCCGATCCTAGAGCGGGTGGGCCACCGCGCAACGCGTAATTTTCATGACGCTGTGCAACTTTCAGCGGAAAACAGGTTTATTGCTTCTCACAGCTCGGCAATTGTTACCCACGGGTTCCGGCGACAGGACCAGAGGAGGTAACCCGCTTTGGTAATTTGCAAAAGAATGTCTCACTCCAGATCCAGGACGACTGCTGCCGTTTTCGGTATTGCACTGCTGCTCATGTCCATCAACGCCGGCAGCGCAAGCGCCGCGACGAGCGACATCTACAACGCCTGCGGTCAAGGAGGATCGCTCAGCGGTTACTCCAAGGCCGAGCTGGAGTCCGCGCTCGGTGGCGTCCCGGCAGACCTGGATGAGTACTACGGCTGCACTGCGCAGATCAACGCAGCGCTGGTCAATCTGGCCACCAAAGACATACCCGGCGGCGGCAAAACAGGCGTCAAGGGCACAAAGCAGAAGCTGAAGACCGCGAGCGTCAACGACCTCACGACTCCGGCCGAGCGCAAAAAACTGCGCGCTCAGGTCGCGCGCGAAAGCCAGTTGGACTCCTCCAAACCGCTCACTCCCAACTCGGATCCGGCGATCTCAGAAGCGGCTGGCCAGACCCTTGCCTCGACCGCCGCTCCGGGTACTCCGACCGCGCTGATCATCGGCGTGCTCGGCCTGCTCGTACTGCTCGGCGCCGATCTGGCTGGACGGCTTGGCAAGATGCCCCGCGTGAAGAAGTTCTTGCCCTGGTCCGGACAGCGTGACGACGGCTGACACGCAGCCCCAGAGCAACCCGCAGAATGAACTGAGCCCACTCGCCACGGCGCTCACAACCGCTGCGCTGCTTGCCTTTGCCGCATTCTTCATCGGTGCTCAGTCAAGTGGCGTGCGAGCAGGAGTCGTCGGCGTCCTGGCGGTGCTGATCGCGACCGCCGGCTTCGGTCGCGCGGCATACATGGGCACGCTGCCCCGGCCGTTCAATGCGTCGCTCGGCCTGATCCTGATGGCACTGCTTGCCGGCGTCACCGCGCTCTCGGTCAGCTGGTCGCTCGTCCCCAACGCCACTCTGCTGGATGCGATCCGGTTGCTCGCCTACACCTGTGTGCTCGCCCTCGCTGCGCTGCTTGCGCAGAACCACCAGAAGCGGGCACGCGAGATCCTGCTCGGTGCCGGACTGGCCGCACTGCTCCTTGTGATCTTCGCGCTGCTCTCTCGCGTGGCCCCGGGGATCTTCCCCGAGACCGACAATTTCGCCCGCGTCCGACTGCCCTTCGGTTACTGGAACGCCGTCGGATGTGTCGGCGCGATCGGCATGCTCATTGCGCTGTGGGCCGGAACCCGCCGCAGCCAGCCGCGCTGGCTCGAGGTCGTCTCCTACCCCGCGGGCGGGCTCTGTTTTGCGGCGATCATGCTCGCCCAGTCGCGCGGCGCTCTGATCGCACTCGTGATCGTGCTCGGCATCTGGGCACTGCTCGTGCCGCAGCGTCTGCGCAGCGCCGGCTGGCTCGGAGTTGTCGGCGTTGCGACCATGATCGTGGTTCTCTGGGCCTACAACAAGGCGGCTCTCAGCACCGACGGCGTGCCGTTTGATCAACGCAGATCTGCAGGCCTGCAGCTCGGGCTCGGTCTTGGCCTGCTCGGCCTCGCGCTCGCGGGCGCCGGCGCCCTGATCCACAAGCTGCGCCATGACCGCCCGCTCGCAGAGGCGAAGCGCCAGAGCATCGGCCGCGCTCTGCTGATCGCGCTCGCGATCGCGCCGTTCGCTTTCGTGATCGCCGTCAGCGTCGGCAGCGAGAACGGCTTTTCAACGCTGACCGACAAGGCCGACGGCCTGATCTCACTTAGCACGGCGCCACCCGCCAACTCTCCCGACCGACTGACGCAGACGTCTTCGCTGCGCGGGCGCTACTGGTGGGAGGCAAACAATGTCTTCGAGTCCCACACGAAGCGCGGAACCGGCGGCGACACCTTCGGCGTCGCGCGACTGCCTTACCGCGCCGACCAGATCAACGCGCAACATGCGCACGGCATGGTGCCTCAGGTCGCCTCGGATCTCGGCGTGCTCGGACTGCTCGTGCTGTTTGCTCTGACCGTCGTGTGGCTGGTCGCTGCGTTCAAACTCGCCGGCGCCGCGATGCGCGCGCCGTGGAGCTGGCTGCGCGAAGCCGACGAGACGCGCCTGGCCTCGGTTTCGTTGATGCTCGTGGCGCTTGTTTTCGGTCTGCACTCGGCAATCGACTGGGTCTGGTTCATTCCCGGCGTCGCATTCTTCGGACTGCTCGGCGGCGGCTGGACGCTCGGTTCGCCGGCAGCCCACTCGCCTGTGCAGTCCGTCGCCGTGCCAGCCGTGAAGGGCGGCAAGCTGCAGATCGTGCGCGCGGCCGCCATCGCCGTTGTGGGAATCTTGATCGCGTATGCCGTGTACCAGCCGGTGCGAGCACAGCGCAAGGTCGAGGCCGGCCTTTCCAGCGCGAGCAGCGATCCGCAGCGTGCCCTGCGCCTTGGTGAGGACGCGCTCAAGCTCGATCCGACCTCGGCGGATGCATTCATTCTTGTGTCGGTGGCCCAGAGCAACGGCGGCAGGCAGCAGGCGGCCGAGATGACGCTCGCCGACCTGACCGCCCAGCAACCGGGCAATCCGACCTCCTGGCTGCGACTGGCCCGCTTTCGCCTGGTCCAACTGAAGGATCCCGACGGCGCGATCCGTGCGCTGCGCCCGCTGTTCTACCAGAGCCCGAACAACCTCGAGGGCGTTCAGCTGTTGGAAGCGGCGCGTACGGCGAAGTCCGACGCCCTCTTGAAGAAGCTTGCCGAAAAGAAGCGCAAAGAGTTGCGCAAGCAGCTCGATGAACTCGAAGAGCTGCAGGAGAAGGCCGCCGCAGGCACTGCCGTGGCGCCGCCGGCGACCACCTGACCCTGCAGCGGAGGCCACGCCGGGTACGGTAAGCAGAGACCAACTCTCGTTGATCGCGCGACTTTGTGCGTTCTACGAAGTTTCAACACTGATGAACCCGAGCACGCTTCCAGAACAAAAGGACCGCAGTGCCTTCGAGCACAGCACCGCGCTTCCCAACGGGAACACGGTGCTTCGCGACGTGCGCGCAAAGCGTCAGTCGTTGGTCTCGATCATTTTCGATCGCCACCTGCTCATGCGCTTCTTCAACGGCGTGGCCCTCGCCGCGATGGACCTGGTTCTGCTGTTTGCCTCGCTGGTGATCGCGCTGCGCGTGAAGGCAGCGCTCACCGCGGATGCGACGTCGCTCGACGGATCGATCAGCTACGCGCAAGAGGTGGTTCCATTCGCGGCGCTCGTGATGCTGCTGCTCTTTTCCGGTGACGGGCTCTACCGACCGCGCAACCTCAGGCCGGGGTCAGCGCGGATCATGGGGGCATTGTTCAAAGTCACGCTTGTCACGCTTGTTTTTGCGCTGGTCGAAGGTCAGCAGTTCCAGAGCTACTACATCTTCTGGAGCACGTTCATCGTGGCCGCGGGGCTGATCGTCACGGCGCGGCTGATCTACGACCGCACCAGCGAGCGACTCGAGAACGCTTTCGGCCGCGAGCGCCGCGCCGTGATCGTCGGCACCAACCACCAGATCGAGGCCGTCGCCGACGCGCTCGAGCGCGCGCCGATCGTGCGCATCAAACCGGTCGGCTTCATCTCGTTGGAGCCGCGCGCCGAGAACGGGCTGCGCGATCTTGGCTCGATCGACTCGATCGAGGACCACTTTGACGAGATCGACGAGGTCATCATCGCTGACCCGACATTCCCGGCAGAGCAGACGGTCATGCTCGTGGACCGCTGCCACCGCGGCGGCGTGCACCTGCGGGTGGCCCCGACGACGATGGAGATTCTGCGCGCTGACGAGGCCGAGTTCGTGCCGGGCGAGACATTGCCGCTGTTCGAGATCAAGCCGCCGGTCTTCGAAGGGGCGGCGTTTGTGGTCAAGCGCGGGTTCGACATCCTGGTTTCTGGACTTCTGCTGGTGATGTTCTCGCCGGTCCTGCTGTTTGCCGCGCTGTCTGTGAAGCTGACCTCAAAGGGTCCGGTGTTCTTTCTCTCGCCCCGCCCGGGCCTCGGCGGTGAGTCGTTCAACTGCATCAAGTTCCGCACGATGGTCACCAACGCGGAGTCGCTCCAGGCCGAGCTCGAAGAGCACAATGAGGCCGACGGCGCGATCTTCAAGATCCGCGAGGACCCGCGCCTCACACCACCCGGCAGCTTCCTGCGCCGCTGGTCGATCGACGAGCTGCCGCAGCTGATCAACGTGCTGAAGGGCGACATGTCACTGGTCGGCCCGCGCCCCCTTCCGCACCGCGACTACGAGCGCCTCGAGGAATGGCACAAGAAGCGCTACCTCGTGCTTCCCGGCCTGACCGGCCTGTGGCAGGTGTCCGGCCGCTCCGAGCTGGAGTTCGACGACCTGGTGCGCCTTGACTTTCTCTACATCGAGCGCTGGAGCGTCTTTCTGGACGTGGTGATCATGCTGCGCACGATTCCCGCGGTCGTGCGCAAGCACGGCGCGTACTAGCCCGCCCCGCCGAGCCCAAAACCCGCAATTTGCGACCCACCTCTGGCACCGGGTGCCAGAGGACGCACGCAAATTGCGCACTTTCTCATGGGAAATAGCTTGTCAGGGGGTAAACACTTGTCGCTCAAACCCTTAACCAGGTATGAGCTCTCAGTACCGACTGCGCAACTACCGGCCACATGAACTGATCCATTTCACCGTCCGCGGCCACAACCGCCGCCGCATCTTCCACAACCAGGCCGACCACGACGAGTTCCTCAACGACGTCCGCGACCGACTGGATCTGTCGCCGCCATCCTCAAGGCCCACGCTGCTCGGCTATGCGCAACTGGGAAACCACCAGCACATCTTCATGCGGGCCGGAGCCGAGCCGAGCCACACGCCCGGGATCATGCGCTCGGTTTCGATCGGCTACGCGAAATCACACAACTGGCGCCACGGTACGACGGGTCAAGTTTTCCAACAACCCTTCCGCGGCAAGATCATCCGCACCCCAGAACACATCGTCAACGCCTTCACCTACATCCACCTCAACCCCGACCAGTCGCTGCGAATGGCAAACAGCTCCCACGGCTTCTACGCCGGCATCACAGACGACCCGCACATCGATCCATCCCTGGCATGGCGGGTCTTCGGCGGCCGCGCCGGCTACCTCAGCTACTTCAGTGACACCAGACGGATCCGCGCGGCAAGGGAAGCCGCGAGACGTCGCTACGAAAATGACTAACGCGCAAGCCGCTCGACGCCAGCAAGCTCAAGCGTCTTCTGCAGACCGGTGCGCAGTTCGATCTGCGGCTCCCAGCCGAGCACGTCCTTGGCCAGCGCGATGTCGGGCTGGCGGACCTTCGGGTCGTCGATCGGGAGCGGCTCGTAGACGATCTCGCTACGTGACTCGGTCAGATCGATCACAGTCTTCGCCATTTCGAGCAGCGACAGCTCCACCGGGTTGCCGATGTTGACCGGCTCGCCGTAGCCGCTTTCGGAGAGCCCGATGATGCCGCGGATCAGGTCGTCGACGTAACAGAACGAGCGCGTCTGCGAACCGTCGCCGAAGACGGTGACCGGCGCATCCTGGAGCGCCTGGCGCAGGAATGTCGGGATTGCGCGGCCGTCGTTTGAGCGCATGCGCGGACCGTAAGTGTTGAAGATTCGGACGATCGCTGTGTCCACCCCTTGCTGGCGGCGGTAGGCCATCGTCAGTGCTTCGGCGTAGCGCTTGGCCTCGTCATATACACCACGTGGGCCAATCGGGTTGACGTTTCCCCAGTACGTCTCCGGCTGGGGATGAATTTCTGGGTCGCCGTAAACCTCGCTGGTCGAGGCCAGCAAAAAGCGCGCGCGCTTGAACTTTGCCAGTCCCAGAGCGTGATGCGTGCCGTATGAGCCGACTTTCAGCGTGTGCAGCGGCAGCCGTAGATAGTCGATCGGGCTTGCAGGCGATGCAAGGTGGTAAACGAAATCCACTTCCCCGTCGATGAAGAAGGGCTGGGTGATGTCGATATTGAGAAAGTCGAAAT
>JAEMRJ010000124.1 GCA_016463365.1 Thermoleophilaceae bacterium
GCTTGTCTTGCCGACGCCGCCCTTGCCCGTGTACAAGATCGTGCGCGGTGTCACCCGCGGCATTATTCCACGCCGCTACCTGTAGCTCTTGAACTTGTCGCGCGTCTCGCAGAACACGTCTTTTTTCGTGGCCTTGCAAAGCTTGTCGAGGAAGCTGATTGTGAGGTCGTGGTAATGCTCGGTTGAGCGCTCGCCGCTGAGTGAGTAGAGCGACCACGAGCCGGTGTCGAACTTCGGCGTCACGACTGCCGCTGACTCCACGCCCTTCTTGTAGAGCACCCGTGCCCTGCGGTCGTTGTTGATGATCGCGTAGTCGTGCAGCCCGTCGAGTGAGCCCAGGAACATGTTCAGGATGATCAGGTTCGGCGCGCCCGAGTAGCCGAGGTAGTGGTAGCCGCCGTCGCGCTTGACGCGCACGCCGCGCGTCGCCGACTGGTTGAAGGAGCGCGCACCCAGCCGGGCCGCGCGCATCATCGCGCGGTTGTGCATGCGGTAGCCCACGCGCGCAAGCGCCTGGATCGCGGTGCCCTGCGACAGCGCGCTGATCCAGGGAGCAGGGCTGCCGGAGAAGCTGAAGTAGTACTCCCAGGTGAGCGCGCCGTTGCGCTTGACGCCCCAGCGGATCAGCTCGCGGGCAAAACTGCGCTGCGCGCGCCGCGACGGGGTGGTGTCAACGGTCCAGATCGCGTTGAGCTTGGCGAAGTTGCTCAACGGGTGAAACTGCCAGCCGGTTTTGTGGAAGTACTGGAAGATGATGCGGCTGTTGCCGAAGCGCCGATCGGTGCCGGGGGCGGCCGGACCGTTGCTGCGGAACCAGCGCGTGTTGTTGCTCAGCGTCGTGAACAGCGGCGCCAGACGGTCTCCGCTGATGCGGTGGGTCCGAGCCATGCGCTGAACCATCCGGAGCTGCCATGCCATCGGAGCGCGGCGCACCTTGATCGCGTCGCGCCGAGCGCGCGCGGAAGGAGACTTGCCCTTGATCGGCTTGTTCAGCAGCGCCGACCTGATGCGGGCCTTCTTGTAGACACGAAGTGCCCAGCGCGCGCGCGAGCGGCTGATTTCGCCGCGGTTGGCGAGTGACTTCAAGGAGCGTTCGACCGGGCCGGCGGCCTGCGCCTGCGTGGCGCCGAGCGTGAGCGCGCCGGCTGCAAGCAGCGAGGCGACGGCGCAGACCAGCAGAAGCCGGTTGACGCGGGCGTGCGACGTTCCGGAAAAGACGTTCATTTCAGATCACTTCGAGACTTGCGTGGTGTTTCCCGCGAGGTCCTTCGCAACGATCGTGACAGCGTTCGAGCTGACCTTCTTCACACTGAATACGCGCTTGCCACGGGCGACTGTTGCGACTGCCGTCCCGCCGCCGGGCGTCCGCACAGTTATCGTCGAAACCTTTGAGAGCCTGAAGGTCACGTAGATGCGGCCGTTCCTGACCTTCTTGGAGATTCCGGTGACAGTCGGCTTGGCCGTGAGGTAGCTGGTCAGGCGCGCGTGAAGGTTGCAGAAGAGCGCTTCCTCGGTGTTCTCGCACATTCGAAACATGAACTCGATCAGTTCTCTGTGGTAGTTCAGATTGGATTCGGCACCGCCCAGCGAGTAGTAGGACCAGGCGCCGGTGTCGGCCTGCGGCAGCTCGACGCGAGCGGCGATCAGACCACGTTCGTAGACAGCCCGGGCGCCGGCATCGTCGGTGATCGTCGCGTAGTCATGCAGGCCGTCGAGCGCCTGGGCGAAGATGTTGTGGATGATCAGGTTGCGGTTGCCCGAGTAGCCCAGGAAGTGCAGTCCTCCGTCACGGCTGATCTTCAGGCCGGTCGGCGCGGCGACATCGAAGGCCCGTGAGCCGGCGGTCGCGGCGTTGGTGATGTTTGCGTCCTTCAGCGCTTCACCCGAGCGCGCGAGTGCCTGGATCGCCGTTCCCTGCGAGATCGAGCTGATGAACGGTGCGGGGCTGCCGGCGAACGGGAAGTAGTACTCCCAGGTGAGCGCGCCGCCGCGGTTGACGCCGAAACCGATCAGCTCATAGGCGAATTTGCTCAGCGAACGCCGGGCGCCCGCCGACTTGTCGGTCCAGATCGCGTTCAGGCGCGAGAAGTTCGCCAGCGGGTGAAACTGCCAGCCCCAGCCTGAAAAATACTGGTAGTAGATCCGGCTCTCGCCAAAGCGCGCGCGGGTACCGACCGCTGCCGGACCTCTGGTCGCGAACCATTCGTTGTTCACCTGGAGCTGCGCGAAGAGTGGCGTGACGCGGTCGGCAGTGATGCGGTTCTTGCGGGCGAGCGCCTCGATCGTGCGGAGCTGGTTCGTCAGCGGCAGCTGCCGCGATCCCGTGAGCCGTCTGCGCAGCGATCTTGCGTCGTGGTAGGCCTTGCGCGCGGCAGCGGCCTTCGCCGGGTCGATCTGGCCGGAGTTCTGCAACTTGGTCAGCGACGCCGAAACGGTCGCCGCCTGCGCGCGGCCGGTGGCGAGCAGCAGGACAGCCGCAGCGATCGCCAGGATCGCCGCGACGCGGAAGTTTCGAGTGCTCAGAGTCTGTTGCATGCACAAAGGTTAAAACCCCGGTGTGACGCTAGTTGCGCTGTGCTTAAGTGTCATTTCGGGTGTTCTGTGCGGTGGTAGATTCGATCCGCTGTGCCGGAGGAGACCAAAAAGACGAATGAATCGCGGCGATCGGCGCTGCCCTGGATCATCGGTCCGGTGCTGGCGTTCGTGGTGCTCGTCGGCCTTGTCCTTGCGACCGGCACGCCCAGCTCGGCGGCGCTGATGAAGACGGCCGCAAGCAGCTTCGGCGAGGTCAGTCGCGGCAACTTCCTCTTCAAGATCGCGATCACTCCGCAGGGCGCAGAAAACGCCACGCCGTCATCGATTGAACTCTCCGGTCCGTTCGAGATCATCCCCGGCAAGCCGCTGCCAAAAGCAAAGATCACCTACAAGGTCAGCTCCGGTGGCCGCAGCCAGGTCGTCACGCTGCTGACGACGGGCGACAAGGCCTACACGGTCATCAAGGGGCAGGCGTACGAGCTGCCTCCTTCTGCGACCAAGGATCTGCAGTCCGCGACCAAGGACCTTGCAGAGCCGGGCAAGGGGAAGGGGCTCTCCGGCATCCAGCTCAATTTTGACAAGTGGCTAATCAATCCGCAGGTCGCCGCAGGCCGTGACATCGACGGCACTGCGACCTGGCGCACCACCGCGGGCGTGAACGTCGTCGCCGCGCTGAAGGATCTGACCTCATCTGCCGGCGCGCTCGGCGGGATAACGGGTCAGAACGTGCCGGCGCTCAAGGAGTCTGATCTGGCCGAGGTCAAGAAGGGCATCAAGGACGCTTCTGTCGTCGTGTTCGTCGGGCGCTACGACCGGATCATCCGCCTGCTCGACCTGACGATGGACTTCACGACGCCCTCAAATCTCACTGCCGCCGCCGGCGGCGTGACCGGCGGGCGCATGAACATGGTCGTCGGCATAAGCAACCCCAACCAGCCTGTCGATGTGGAGGCGCCCAAGAGTCCGCTGCCCTACAGCGCACTCCAGTCACTGGTGTCCGGCCAGTCCTCGCAGACCGGGACATCGCTCGACGACGGCCTGGGTCAGTAAGCTCGGGCAAGTTATGAACTCACTTCTGAAGAAAACGCTTCTGACCGTCGTCGCGCTTGCACTCGTGGCCTTTGCCGCCGGTTGCGGCGGGGACTCCAAGACCTCAACCGAGTCGCCCGATCAGGCTGTGAAGAACGCCCTGGCCAAGACCGCAGGAATCAACAGTGGAAACGCGACCGTCAAAGCGTCGATCGCGGTGGGCAGCCTGCCCGGATCGCTCGCGATCGAGGGCGGTGGAGCTTTCGACAAGAAGGCCAAGGGCGGCGGCGCAGCCGACCTGCAGTTCTCGGTCGAAATTGCCGGGACCGAGCAGAGTTTCGGCCTCGTCACCTACGGCGGCAAGAGCTATCTGACCGTCGAGGGAAAGGCGCTTGAGCAGAAGGACTCCGGCACGTCGCTCAGCCCCGACCAGGTCGCAGATTTCATCGAGGGCCTCAGCAAGTACCTGACCAACGTCAAAAGCGTCCCCGACAGCGAAAACGAGTACACCGCGGAAGTCGACGTGAAGAAGCTGCTCTCAGACAGCAAGGCCGGCGACAACCTTTCGGAACTATCGATCCCGGGGCTCGGCTCTGGCCAGAAGCTCGCCGAGCAGGTCGGCAACGCCGACATCACGGTGACGATCGACGACGAAGGCTATGCACAGGTGCTCGACATAAACCTCCCGATCAACGCAAACGGCAGTCAGGGCGGAGTGCGCGCCAACATCGCGCTGAGCGACATCAATCAGCCGGTGACGATCGAAGAGCCGACCAACGTCGTCTCCAGCGCCGCCGAACTCGGTGGTGTGGGCGCGGCGATCGCCGGTCGATAGACCGTTGCGCCTGCGGCAGTTCCTTTTCTCGTCAGACGGCTGGCCGTTCCTGCTCAGCCCGTTCATCGTCGCAACGATCCTGCTGGAGTTCACGCACGCAAGCGCGACGATGATCTTCGGCTTCGCGGCCGTCGCGCTGATCCCGGCGGCGGCTGTGATGGGTCGAGCGACCGAAGAGCTTGCAGCTCGCTCCGGACCGGGCATCGGCGGGTTGCTGAACGTCACATTCGGAAATTTTCCCGAGCTGATCATCGCCATCCTCGCCCTCGAACGCGGCCTTCAGGAAGTCGTGAAAGCTTCGCTCGTGGGATCGATCATCGGCAACATCCTGCTGGTGATGGGTGCCGCGATGCTGGTCGGCGGCCTCAAGCGCAAGGAGCAGTTCTTCAACCAGACGGCGGCCTCCGTGCAGTCCTCGATGCTCGTGCTGGCAATGGCCGCGCTGATCATGCCGGCCGTGTACGAGATGGTCGACGGTCAGGGCCTGCCGGGGCCGGGATCGGCGATTGTCAACTTCGATTCTTCGGTCGAGAAGCTCTCGCTGATCGCCTGCATCTTCCTGCTGATCAGCTATGTCGGCGGACTGATCTTCTCGTTGGTGACTCACAAAGACCTCTTCAACCAGGGCCACGACGAAGAGATGGCGCACGATGCCTGGCCGGTCAAGAAATCGATCAGCGTGCTGGCAGCGGCAAGCGTCGTCGTCGGCCTGATGAGCGAGATTCTGGTCGGATCGATCGAAGAGGCCTCGAGTGCGATCGGGCTTTCCGAGTTCTTCGTCGGCGTGTTCGTGATCGCGATCGTCGGCAACGCCGCCGAACACTGGGTCGCAGTGCTGGTCGCCTACAAGAACAAGATGGACCTTGCAGTCAATATCGCGATCGGGTCGGCCGCGCAGGTCGCGCTGTTTGTCGCTCCGGTGCTGGTGATCTTGTCGTTCATCATCGGTCCGCACCCGATGCCGCTGGTCTTCAACGGCTTCGAGCTGGCCGGACTGCTGATCGCACTCGTGACGGCCAACATCATCACCGCCGACGGGAGATCCACGTGGTTTGAGGGACTCCAGCTGCTTTCGCTCTACGCCGTGATCGGCGTGGCGTTTTACTTCGCGTAACGCGCTTGCCTAAGCCATTTCCGGCGCTCCGCACGAACGTCCGTACACCTCGGTGTTCTCGCTACACTTCATGCGTCTGACGGGCCTTTACGCGCATCCGCGACCAACCCGCGTCAACGCCAGTTTCTCTCCCCAAGAATCAATCGAACCAGGAGCTACCTGACCGTGTCTGTCAATTTCCAGCTTTCCGACGAGCAGAAGCTCATGCAGGAGACGGCGAAGGACTTTGCCGTCAACGAGATCCGCCCCGTCGCCGAGCACCATGACCGCGACTCGATCTTCCCGCGTGAGATCATCAACAAGGCTTGGGAACTCGGCCTGATGAACACGACCATTCCAGAGGCCTACGGCGGAGCGGAGCTCGACTTTCTCTCTGGCAGCATCATCGAAGAGCAGCTCTCCTGGGGCTGCAGCGGCATCGCCACTTCAATCTTCACCAACGGCCTGGCTTCCATGCCCGTCGAACTCGGTGGCTCTGAAGAGGTCAAGAAGAAGTACCTCTCGCAGCTCGTCGAAGAGCCCAAGCTGGCTTCCTTCTGCCTGACCGAGCCCGAGGCCGGTTCAGACGTCTCCTCGATGAAGACGACCGCGATCAAGAAGGGCGACAAGTACGTCCTCAACGGCTCCAAGTGCTTCATCACCAACGGCTCACACGCCGACTGGTACACCGTCTACGCCAAGA
>JAEMRJ010000201.1 GCA_016463365.1 Thermoleophilaceae bacterium
CATGGGCGAGTTCGACTTCGGCATCGCTCAGTTCCAGCAGGTCTTCCACCCGTTGATGGTGATGTTTGCGGGCGGCGTGGCGCTGGTCTATGCGCGGTCCACCGCGGGACGTGGCGGGGCGATCATCGCCGTGCTCTTCTACCTGATCGTGCGCGGCATGCTCACCCTGATCGTCGCCGAGGGCTTCGACCGTCCGACGGCCAACTTCCCGATCTACATCGGCTGCGCGATCGCCGTCGAGCTCGTCGCGTTCGCGATGGGCGCAAAGGTCTACACAAAGCCGATGCACTTCGCGCTCGCCGCCGGCGCCGCGATCGGCACGCTGGGGTTGGCTACCGAATGGGCCTGGAGCAACGTCTGGGGTATCTACCCCTGGACGGCAGCCCTGCTTCCCGAGGGCGCGATCATCGGGTTCGTCTCGGCAATCGCCGGCGCATTCATCGGCGCCTGGATGGCCAACTCTCTGATGCTGCGCCCGCGCCCGACCGGCGCGCTGCGCTTTGCCCCGCTGGCAAGCCTGTTGGTGCTGATGGTGATGGTCGGCTACGGCCTCAACCAGTACTCACCCAAGGGCCTCGAGGCGCAGCTCACCAATACGCCGGCCGCCACGCCGGCCGGAGAATCCGGCGAGTGGGTCAACACGACGGCCAAGCTCAACACGACTTACTACGACACCGACCAGAAGTGGGCCAAGTCGATCGCCTGGCAGGGTCCGGGCTTTGTCGTCACCGATCTGAAGCGGACCGGCCCCGGCACCTACGAGACGACCCAGCCGATCCCGGCAAACGGCAAGTGGAAGTCGATGCTGCGATTCCACAAGGACTCATCGCTGATGGGCGTCCCGGTCTTTGAGCCGCTCGACGAGGCGATTCCAGCCGCCGAGGTTCCCGCCCTGGCGCAGGTCACGCGCCCGCTCCGGCCCGACCGCGTGATCCTCCAGCGCGAGGCGAAGTTTGACGGCGGATGGCTGCCGCTGCTCGGATACTTCTTGATGTTCGGGTTCGCGATGACGCTGCTGGCCCTGCTTGCCTGGGGGATCCACCGCATCAGCACCCCGCTAACCGAAGAGCAGGGCGCAAGCGGCGACAAGATCGAAAAGGCGAGCAAGCCGCCCGCCACGCGCAGCGGGACTAGCGCCCGGCCGTTGACTCCGCGCGACGCTTGAGCGCAGAGTTGAAACCGGCGTGAACCCGGTCGGGCACCTTGCTGAAGGGCCCGAACGGCTTGAACGCGCCGGTGAAGACTTCGTGATGGCGCAGCACCGTCGTTGACTCGTCGCGCTGCTCGATGATGAATCGATGGTCTGCGACGAACGCGCCGGGCACGCCGCCCTTCCAGCGCAGCTCGACGTTGGGCTCGACGGTTATGAGCGTCGGGAAGAACGGAACGGTCGCGGGGCCCAGGCCAAGTTTGCCTTTCAGCTTCGCGCCTTCTTTGAGCTCGCCGACCATCCCGGGCGTCATCGGGTTCCACGCGGGGAACTCGGAGAAGTCGGTGATCACCTGCCACACGCGCTCGGGGCTGGCCTTGATCTCGACGGACTGGGTGTTGGCGACGCTCATCG
>JAEMRJ010000202.1 GCA_016463365.1 Thermoleophilaceae bacterium
GCTCGTGCAGCTTCGGGTTGTGCTTCATCGTGCACGAGCCGAGCGGGTAGAAGCCGGAGTCAAGGTCGAAGTTGCGGCGGGAGAGCTTGTTGTAGTGGCGGACGATCTCCGGCTCACTGATCTCTGGCAGGCGCGGCGGGGTCTTGCGGATCGCCGATGCGGGCAGCAGGTCCGCGACGGACACGTCAGGAACGTCAAGCACTGGCAGCGTCGACGCGCGACGCCCTGGCTTGGACTTCTCGTAAATCGTGGTGGCCTTCTCGGCCTGCATCGGAGTCTCGGTGACATTCACAGTCATGCCTCTGCCCCCACTCCGGTCTTGCTGGCGGCCACGGCACTCGCGAGACTCTTGGCGAACAAGTCGATCTGCTCCTTGCTGCGCTTCTCGGTGATCGCCACCAGCATCGTGTTCTCGAACTCGGGGTAGTCGAGTCCGATCGGATACCCGCCGTTGATTCCGTCCAGCGCGAGCTGGTCAAGCACGGCGCGGACGGGCGCATCGAGCCTGATCGCGAATTCGCGGAAGACCGGCGCGTCAAAGAGGATCTCGACTCCGTCGACGGCGCCGAGCGCCTCACGCGCGTAGGCCGTGCGCTTGAGCATCAGCTCGCCGAGTTCGACGATTCCCTGTCGGCCGAGCCAGGACAGGTAGATCACACCGGCCAGCGCGTTGAGCGCCTGGCTGGTGCAGATGTTGCTGGTCGCCTTCTCGCGACGGATGTGCTGCTCGCGGGTCTGGAGCGTGAGCACCCAGCCGCGGCGACCGTCGACGTCGGTTGTCTCGCCGGCGATTCGGCCGGGCATGCGGCGGATCAGTTTCTTGGTTGCTGCAAAGAAACCGAAGGACGGACCGCCGAAGTCGAGGCGGTTGCCCAGCGTCTGACCTTCGCCGACGCAGATGTCGACACCGAAGTCGCCCGGAGGAGCGAGTACGCCGAGCGTCAGCGGGTCGGCGACGCAGACGACGAGCGCATCGTGAGCCTTGGCGGCATCGACGAGCGCCTGGACGTCCTCGATGGAGCCGAAGAAGTTGGGGTTCTGGATGAAGACCGCTGCGGTGTCGGCGTCGATCACTTCGGCCATCGCGGCAGGGTCCGTCAGGCCGTCTGTCGCCGGGACCTCGACGACTTCAGTGCCGTAGCCGTGCGCGTTGGTCTTCAGCGTCTCGCGGTACTGCGGGTTGACGGCCTCGCTGACGACAAATCTGCCGCGCCCGTTCTCGAGCTGCGCGAGGTAGCCGGCGGCTGCCATCGCGCTCGGCCCCTCATAGACGGAGGCGTTTGAGACGTCGAGACCTGTGAGTTCGGCGATCGCGGTCTGATACTCGAACATCACCTGCAGTCCGCCCTGGGAGACCTCTGGCTGGTACGGCGTGTAAGGAGTCAGAAACTCACTGCGCGTAATGATCGAATCGACCAGCGCAGGCACGTAGTGGTCATACATTCCCGCGCCGAGGAAGCTGATCTCGCGGTCGCAGTGGATGTTCTTGTCGGCAAGCTCCGAGAGGTGGTCGAAGACTTCGAACTCGGCCTTGCCGGCAGGCAGGTCGAGGTCGC
>JAEMRJ010000125.1 GCA_016463365.1 Thermoleophilaceae bacterium
AGCTATTTCAGGCGCTCAACGTTCGATGCGGCCTGCGCAAGCGTGTCGGCGGTGCACTCAATCGGCGCCCGGTAGTGACCGCTGATGAAAAACATGATCAAAGTGGATGCTGCGTAGGCATCCAGCGCCTCGTGGAGCAGCCAGATGTTCCCGACCGACTTGCTCATCTTCTCGCCCGAGAAGCGAACCATGCCGTTGTGCATCCAAAGCCTGGCCAGCGGAGCCCCGCGGCCGGCATAGGTCTGGGCGCATTCGTTCTCGTGGTGCGGGAAAACGAGGTCGATCCCGCCGCCGTGGATGTCGAAGTCCACACCGAGAATCGTCTCGCTCATGGCAGAGCACTCGATGTGCCAGCCGGGGCGGCCATCGCCCCAGGGCGAGGGCCAAGCAGTGTCCTCATCGTCCTTGCGCGTCTTCCAGAGCGCGAAGTCGCGCGCGTCGCGCTTCAAAGAGTTGTCTTCCTCGCCCTGGTCCATCGCGTCGGGGTCGCGGTTGGAGAGCTCGCCGTAGCGCTCATAGGACGGGACAGAGAAGTAGACGTCTCCCCCGCTCTCATAGGCGTGGTCGCGCTCGATCAGCGCCTCAATCAGGTTGACGATCTCTGGGACGGTCTCGGTGGCAAGCGGCTCGTGGTCGGGCCGGCCGAGCCCGAGGCGGCTCGTGTCGTCGAAGTAGTGCTCGGTCATGTCGTGCGCCAGCTGGGCGCTGTGCACGTTCGCTTCGCGGGCCGCGACGTAGATCTTGTCGTTGATGTCCGTGACGTTCACGGCGAAGGTGACGTCGTAACCCTCGTGCTCGAGAAAGCGCTGCAAAAGCATGAAAACCGTGTACGGGCGCGCGTTTCCGATGTGGATGCGCGAGTAGACCGTGGGACCGCAGGCGTAGATCGAGACCTTGCCCGGGTCGCGGGGGTTCAGGGGCTTGACCTCGTTGGTCAGGGTGTCATGTATTTGGATTTCGCGCATAGGAAGTCCACGGTTGATTCACCGGCGAACGCGGAAAGCCTATGCGGAGACGCGAGCGCGCGCAGCTTCGAAACGCTCAGGGGTGAGCGTCGCGAGTACATACGGGAATTCTGGCCCCTGCGTGCGACCTGTGAGCAGCGCTCGCAATCCGTGCAGCGCTTTGCCCAAGGAGATGCCCTCGGCCTTCAAGGCACCCTTCAGCGCATCGAACTCGCGACGTGCCGAATCAAGATCCAGCGGCCATTCACCTACCAGCGCATCCAGGGCGGTGAGCGCCGCCGTGACCTCTGGCAGAACCATTGCGTCGAGCGCTTCATCGTCGGGGTCCGGCGGGTCGACCAACGCTCGACCGACGGCCGCGCATTCGACAAACGTCTCGCCACCGGTCTGCGCAGCCTCAACCGCCACCTCGGGCAAAGACCCGCTGCCGAACTCGGCCATGAAACCGGCGAACGCCGAGCTGTCCATCTCGCGAATGTGGTGCCCCGAGATCCAGTCCAGTTTCGCCTCATCGAACTGGGAGTCGGCGGTGTGCAATCGGTTCGCGTCAAAGCGGGCGGACATCTCATCCAGCCCGAGCATCAGCTCTTCAGTTCCGTAGTCCGCCAGAGAAAGTGCCAGCGCATTGCAGACCGCCGCAGCCGGATACCCAGCCTCGCGCAGATCGGCAACCGTCACCGACCCGGCACCCTCACGCTTCGAAACCTTTCCCCCGCCCTCAAACACCAGCAGCGGCGCGTGGATGTACTCCGGAGGTTCAGCCCCCATCGCGCGGATGATCTCCACCTGAAGCTCGGTGTTGCTGAGGTGATCGCGACCGCGAAGCACGTGCGTGATCGCGTCGTCCACCTCGTCCACGGCAGTTGCAAGGTGGTACAACGGCGAACCATCAGACCGAGCAATCACGCGGCCCTGGAACTCGAACGCCTCGTCGCGACGCACGACCGGCAGTTCGGCCAGCACTTCCTCGTACCGGGCGATCCGATCGCTCTGGTGCACCGGTCCGTCATCCCAGTCAATCCCGAGCCACTTCAGGTCTTCGAAGATCGCGGCCTCCAGGGCTGACTCAGAACGTTCGGCGTCTGTGTCGTCGATCCTCAGCAACAACCGTCCGCCTGCATGGCGGACATACAACCAGTTCAACAATGCAGTCCGCGCAGATCCAACGTGCAGCGAACCCGTCGGCGACGGAGCAAACCGTGCGCGGACCTGGCTCACGATTCGGGAACCGGCGCCAGAGAAGCAACCGCCATCGCCGCAACGCCCTCGGCGCGTCCGAGATAGCCCATGCCCTCGCCGCGCGTGAACTTCACGTTGACGTGGTCGTTGCCAACGCCAAGCGCCGCAGCAAGGTTGAAGACCATCTGCGCGCGGTGTCCGCCCATCAAAGGCTCCTCGGCGATCACCGTCGCATCCACGTTCACGACAAACAGCCCGCGCTCACGCACCATCTCCGAGCAGCGCGCGAGCAGCTCGAGCGAGTCGGCGTCCTTCCACTCGGGATCGGTATCGGGGAAGTGCTCGCCGATGTCGCCCAGTGCGGCGGCCCCGAGAACGGCGTCCGCAATCGAATGCGTCAAGACATCGGCATCGGAATGCCCGAGCAACCCGCGGGGGTGTTCGATCGGCACGCCCCCAACAACCAGCGCGCGACCCTCGGCGAACTGGTGCGTGTCCCAACCAAGGCCGGTGCGCACGTAGCCGGCGGTCATCCGATCGGCTCCATGCTGCGCTTGCGACCTTCGAACTTGGCGAGCTCCGTGATGCCGTGCTCGCCGAGCAACTCAACCGCGGTCTCGTAGCCGTGGCCGACATACAGAGGTTCGTGCGCGTCAGAAGAGAGTGCAAACTTCAGTCCGGCATCGAGGCACATGTCGATGAACGCCGGCGCCGGGTAGATCTCGCCGATCGGCTTGCGCAGTCCCGCGGTTGACATCTCCACAGTCACTCCGGCCTCGGCGAATGCCTCGATCGCGGGCTCGTAGAAGAAGCGCAGGTCGGTGTCCGGGAGCGGCCTGTCCTTGCCCCAGTACTTCACGAGATCCGGGTGGGCCATGATGTCGTACAGACCGGTCTTCGCGGCGTCGGCAAGCGTCTGGAAATACTCGCGCCAGATGTCGGCGGGGTCAGACCGTTCGCGCCAGATGTCGTAAGTGTCCATGTCCAGCGCCGCCTGCTTCAGGAAGTGCACAGAGCCGATCACGTAGTCCCAGTCGTGCCCGGCGAGGACCTCCTCGATCTTGTCCTCCTTGCCCTGGATGAAGTCGGCTTCGATCCCGAGACGCAGGTCGGTCTCTTCGCGCACGAAGGACTCGTAGGCGTCGATGTCATCTACTGCCGCGCCAAGCCAGTACGGGTGATCCCAGATCGCCAGTGCCTGTTTGAAGCGGTAGATGTGCTCGCTGACGCCGAGCTCCTCGATCCCTGCCTCTTCAGCCGCCGCGCGATAGCGGTCGGCGTTCTCGGCGGTCATGTACTTCTCAAATTCAGAACCCGGGCCGTCTGGGCGCAGGTGCACGTGGTAATCGCTGAGCATTCTTTCCTTGGGTCTGAGTGTGGCTTCAGTCGCCGGAAGTAGTAGCGGACTGCGCGAGCGGGGGCTCTTCGTCGGGAGCTCCAGCGGGCAGCACGTCAAGCGGCAGATACACGGTGAAGGTAGAGCCGCTCCCCAGCTCGCTCTCGACCGCGAGTCTTCCGCCGTGCAGCTCGATCATCTGCTTGGCGATCGCCAACCCGAGACCAGTTCCGGGAACGCCCTCGCTGGACTCCGACCGGAAGAACGGCTCGGCGATCTGCGGCAGGTCCTCACGCGGAATGCCCATGCCCCAGTCGACGAACGAGATCACCGCCTGGCGATCGACGGCAAGCGCTCGCACAACCACGGCCTGTCCATCACGCGAGTACTTGATCGAGTTGCTCAAGAGGTTTCCGAAGGCCTGGCGCAGTCGCATCGCATCGCCCTGCACGATCAGATCGCCGGTGTCCACGAGCACCACGTCCACCCCGCGCTCGGACCCGATCGGCATCATCTCGGTCTTCAGATCGTGCAGCAGGTCGCGCACGTTGACGCCTTCTGCGCGCAGGCTCATGCGGCCGCTCTGGACTCGCGAAAGCGTCAGCAGGTCGTCGATCAGATCGGAAAGCTGGCGGGCGTTGCGATCTGCGACCTCAACGAAACGCACCTGGTCGGGCTGAAGCGGACCGGCCTCGCCCTGCGAGAGCAATTCCAGGTATCCGCGCAGTGAAGTGATCGGCGTGCGCAGCTCATGCGAGACCGATGAGACGAACCGGCTGCGGGCGACCGACAGCTCGTGCAGCTGCCCGACGTGCTGCTCGATCTCTTCGGCCATCTGATTGAAGGCGCTTCCGGTCAACGCGATTTCTTCGACGCCGCCCGGTTCGACGCGCGCCGAGAGGTCGCCGTGGCCGAGCTTGCGCGAGGCGACCGCGAGGTTTTCGAGCGGCACCATCGTCTCGCTGCGGATCCAGAGCAGCACACCGATGCCTGTGCCAAGGATGATCAAGCCGCTGAGCACAATCAACAGCGCGTTCAGTTCCTGGCGTCGCGAGACGGCTTGATCGGCGCTGGTCTGACGGCCGGTGAGGGCGTCACTGAGGTTCTTGTTTGTCCCAGTGATCTCGTTGAGCTTCGCAAAGGCTTCTGGCGATGTGAGAGCAGCGTTCGCGCCCTCCATGTCACCGCGCCGCACGAGGACTACGGCTTTGTCACCAATGTCCTTCAGGTAATCGAGCTGTTGTTCGGTCAGCTGCGCGGCCGTCTGTCTCGGTCCCGCGGGCAGGCCGCCTTCGAGGACCGGGGAGATGATCGAGATCTGCTGGCGCGACTGACTCAGCGCGCCAAGGCTGAATCCGCTGCCGCTGCGCACGTACTGACGCAGCGCAACGCGCGCTCGATCGAACTCCTGATTGACGCCCGTGAGCAGCAGAACGTTCTTCGTCTCTCGGGCAAGGTCGTCGGATTTTTCCTTCGTCTGCAGCGCTCCCCAGAGCGTTGCGCCGAGCAGAACTGCGATCACGAAGACCTGCAGTCCGATGCTGTAACGGATCAGCCGGCGAAAGCTGAAGCGCTCGGACGACGGCGCGTTTGCGGGTTCCGTTGGCATTCCGTGATACCTATTGTTACATCAGGTGGAGCCGTTGACACAAGAGATTGATCGCGAGCGACCACTTGTTCTGGTTGCCGATGACAATGCGGATATTCGCGACCTGCTCGCGACCCGCCTGAGTACCCGTGGGTTCTCCGTGACCACCGCGGCCGACGGGCAGGCGGCCCTCGAGCTCGCCCTGACCGAGCACCCGGACATCGCGCTGCTCGACTGGGTCATGCCGATAATCCAGGGGCACGAGCTCTGCGTGAAGCTGAAGACCGATCCGCGTACCGCTGAGATACCCGTTGTGATGTTGACCGCGCGCGGCGAGGAAGAGGACCGGCTGCTCGGGCTCGACCTTGGCGCCGACGCATATCTCGTCAAGCCGTTCGACATCGACGAGCTCGTAGGCACGCTCAAGAAGCTGATCGACTGAGCTCGGCCTCTGCCGCGGCGAGATCTTCCGGCGTCGTGATCTTCGGGTTCGGCGCTTTCCAGTCGTAGACCTTGACCTGCCCGCCGCGGGCTTCGACCAGCGAGGCATCGTCGGTTGCGGTCGAGAGCGTTTCGTCGTCTGCGGCGAGCGCCTCTTTCAGCGCCGACGCGCGGAAGGCCTGCGGGGTCTGCACGGCCCAGAGTTTTTCGCGGGGCGGAGTCTCGTGGACGATGTGGTGCTCGTCGACGAGCTTGATCGTGTCGGTTGACGGTTTGGCGGCGATCAGCCCGGCGAGGTCGTGGTTTGATGCGAGGCCGTCGTGGAGGGCGTCGATCAGGCCCGGGGTTGTGAAGATGCGGGCGGCGTCGTGGACGAGGACGATGTCGGAGGCCTCGTGGGCGGCGGCTTGACCAGCGATCAAGGCGGCAGCGACAGAATGAGAACGGCTCGGGCCGCCGGCGGTGACGAGGACCTCCAGGCCGCTGGCGCGAGCTTCATCGGTGGCAGCTTCAAACGCCGAGAGGTCCGACGCGTGCGCGGCTACGACGACGAGGCCGGCGCCGTCGCCGAAAGACTTGCTCTGCGCGAACGCGTCAAGACACCAGGCCAGCAACGGCCTGCCCGCACAAAAGACCAAC
>JAEMRJ010000203.1 GCA_016463365.1 Thermoleophilaceae bacterium
GCGCGGGCGCCCTCGATGCTGGTCTCCAGCAGCGGCGAGCTGACGGCCTGGTTGGCGGCGTCGGTGCTGCGCGTGTCGGCGCTGCCGGTGCCCATGCCGATTCCGAGCAGTGCCTGCCCAGCGTCGGACATGATCGTGCGCACGTCGGCAAAGTCGATGTTGATCAGGCCGGCGAGCGTGACGAGGTCACTGATGCCCTGGACGCCTTGGCGCAGAACGTCGTCTGCGACGCCGAAGGCTTCGACCATCGAAGTGTTCTTGTCGAGGATCGAAAGCAGTCGATCATTCGGGACGACGATCAGCGTGTCGACCTCATCGGCCAACGCCTCAACACCCAGCGTTGCTGCGCCCTTGCGGCGAGTGCCTTCAAAGCCAAACGGAGTGGTCACGATGCCGACGGTCAGAGCGTCAACTTCACGTGCGATGCGCGCGACGATCGGTGCGGCGCCAGTTCCGGTGCCACCACCGGCTCCAGCCGTGATGAAGATCATGTCGCTGCCCTTGAGCACGCGCTTGATCGCGTCGTAGTCGGCAACTGCTGCGCGGGCGCCCTGCTCAGGGTCTGCCCCGGCACCGAGGCCACGGGTGATGTCAGCGCCGATGTGCAGCTTGATGTCTGCCGCGCTGCCCTGCAAGGACTGCATGTCGGTGTTGATCGCGATGAACTCGACGCCGGTGACTCCGGCTTCGATCATGCGGTCGACAGCGTTGACGCCGGCTCCGCCGACTCCAACCACGCGAAGAACTGGTGTGACGACGCCCTGCGGTCCCTGGCTGAATGCCGGGCCGTTCGCGTCCGGGATGCTGCGGCCGTAGTGCGCGGCCGGCGGCTCATCCGTGTTGCCGTCGATGATCGACGACGGAACGTGCATGTCAAAGACTTTCTTCAGGCGCTCCTTGGCGGGAACGTCGCTTGAAGTGGTGTTGGCCTCGCGCTCGGCGTTGGTCGAGTCGCCATATGAGGCGGCAGGAGTACGCGGCGCAGGGGCTTCTGCGACAGGCTCGGGTGCGGGCGGCGCGGCTTCTGGCTCCGGCGCGGCTGCTTCCGGCGTCTCATCGGGCTCGGTCTTGCGGAACAGTGATGCCAGCGGTCCTTCGCGCATGCTGGCGCGCTTGTTCACGGCCGGCTTCTTGGCCTGCTCATCCGAGCGTGCCTGATCGTTCTGCTCATCCTGCGGAGGTCCGTCATGACTTGCCATTTGCGATGACCTCCTTGGCCAGATCTCTGTAGGACTGCGCGGCGATGCCGTCTGGGTCGTATTTAAGGACTGACATTCCCTTTACGGGAGCCTCGGCGAAACGAATCGTCTTCTTGATTCGCGACGCGAAAACGCGGTCGCCGAAGTTTTCTTCCAGAAGCTCAATCGCTTCCTTTGCATGGAGTGTTCGCGAGTCGACCAAAGTCGGGAGGATGCCTTCGATGTCGACATCCGGATTGAGGTTCTCTCGAATCATCTCCAGGGTGTTCTGCAACTGGATGAGACCCCTCATGGAGAGGTACTCACACTGTACGGGAACAATAACTTTGTCAGCGGCGGTGAGAGCGT
>JAEMRJ010000020.1:0-17003 GCA_016463365.1 Thermoleophilaceae bacterium
CGGAGGCGCCGCCAACCATTGCACCCATCGCGAATGAGGCGCTGAGCATCGCGGCCGTCTTGCCGAGCAGGATGAATTCAATCCGGTCCGAGTCATTCTCTTGCCCGTCCATGTCGTCGGTTTGTCCGCCGACGAGCAACCTGGAGCCTGCGGCCCGGAGTCGGAATCAATCGTCACGCGCATCGTCGAGACGCCTGAGTTCAGCCCGGCCTGGACCTGCGACGGGCCGACGTCCGAGAATGAGAATCCGTAGGAGTCCGAGTACTGGTTGATGATCTGCGCGTACTGGTGGAAGTAGGGGGTGAACGCCGGCGGCGTGTTCCATGCGGCGGCGAACGGCGGCTGGCGGTTCCAGTCGGCGCTGGCGTTGCCGTATTTCCCGCCCCAGTAGCCGAGCGCGAAGCCGGCGGCGATGTCGCGGTAGATCACGGAGTAGACGTTGTTGTCGCCGACCGCGGCGGGCGCGCCGCCAACGGTGTAGCTGCCGTTGCCGCTGTAGACGCCGCCGAGCAGCGATGCGCCGGTGATCGCCAGCGGGGCGCCGGCAACGGTCGGGTTGGCCTTGTTCGACGGAGTTGTCAGCGTGCCGTTGAGGGTGATCGATCCGTCAGACCCGAAGGTGCCGGTGTAGTTGGTCGTCTGCAACGGGCTGCCGAAGAAGGTGCTGTTGACGGTGATTGTCTTGCCGGCCATCGACGCGAGGTATCCGGTCATCTGCGGATAGGTCGCCGGCGGGCTGATCTGCGGCGAGAGAAAGCGGGAAAATCCGCCCTGCGCGGTGTTGATCTGAGCGCCGGTCACGCCAGAGATCGCCTGGAGCTTGGGCAGGATTGTGTCGGTGTGGCAGCGGAAGGTGAGCGACTCGAGCACGTTGGAGTTTGAGTCGAGCGTCTGCACGTCGATCGGTATGCCGTAGAAGTCGACGGACGTCAGGTTGACGACGCCGGGGTTGGTGAACTCAATCTTGTCGTTGCGCACCGGCTGGCCCATCGGCTCGGCCGGGCCGACGCCCTGGCCGTAGGAGACAAACAGTCGGCCGGCGGTTATGTCGCCGAGCGTGAAGCTGTTGTTGGTCAGTGAGCTCAGCTTGACCGGCGTGTCCGCGACCAGCTGACCGTCTGCGCTCGAGCCGTTGTGCAGGGTGAGCCAGACGTTGTCATCAGTCTGGGCGGAGTTGTTGACGACCTGTACGTTGATCGGCGGGTTGGCGGCGTTGGCGGCGGCGGGCGCGAGCAGCGCGGCGCAGAGCAGAATCAGGCCGGATATGCGGATGCGAAGAATCATTGCTCGGGCATCGGCGTGGCCCCCGGGGCGCTTTAGCGTTGCGGTTCAGGAATGGACGAACCTTCCGAGCGCTCACGCCCCGCGATCGCAAGCGCGGGAAAGATCGAAATCATCACCTGACCACTGAAGTAGACGAACCAGTTGTAGGCGTAGAGCTGGTAGCTGGGTACGTCGGGATCGCCGTTCTCAAGCCACGACGCGAAGAGGATCAGGTCCGAGAACGGGATGAAGAGCGTGCCCATCAGAACGACGAGGCCGCCGGCGCTCCAACCGGAGTTGCGGAAGAACCAGATGCCGAGCATCGGCATCGCCACGTAGATCGTCGCGTTGAATATGAATGAGCCGTACCGCAGCAGCTCGAAATCCTCGACGAGCGGGCCGACATGCATGAACCAGCCGGCGACGTTGGCGGCCAGGATCGGAAGGGCGATTGCGTAGCGGTACTTCGCGAAGTTGGACGTGGAGGTGCTCTGCTTGAGGATCGGCTCGTTGTAGAGCCACATCGCGACGACATAGAGCAGGTAGCCGGTGCCGAACCAGAGCAGCGCCCAGGTGAGCTTGGTCGAGACGGGCTCGATACCGCTGGAGGCGCCGTTGATGAAGTCGCCTGTGGCGGTGAAGGTCGCGCCGATCGCAAATAGAAGCGCCAGGCGCGCTTCGGGGTGGCTGGCTCTGGCGCTGAAGTAGAGCGCGAACTGGCCGATCACCAGCGCCGCCATGAACGCAATGTGGGTCGAGTGGTAGGCGTCGGTGCTGGGCTTGAAGACGTCTGCGAGGGCGGTGGCCTCGAAGGCGATGCTGGTCGTGCCAAGCAGGATGGCGAGCAGGATGAAGCGCTTGGGGGTCATGGCTGAAAACGTAGCTACCGCCGTGGGCGCCATGAGGGATCTTCGGGTTGGGTGGGCTCGACAGACCGAGTGTTTGAGCGCAATGCTGAACTACCCGGAGCCTTGTCGGCGGCGGCGCCCGGCTTGCCAATTCTGTATGTTTAGCGGGCTAAGCAACTGAATTCTTTGGGGGATGGAATGGTCGAGCGCAGCATCGGTCAGCGGCTTACGCTGGCCTCACTCTTGGTGGTACTTGTTTGCTGTCTGGTGCCCGGCTCGGCGATGGCGACGTGGCTGCCCGCGGGCTTCAGCGAGTCGACCACCGGGGTGACGCAGAATCCGGTGTTTCCCGACACTGTTGCCAGCGTCGTCACGGTCGACGCGCCGCTTCCGGCGTCCTTCGCGGCTCATCCCGCCCAATGCGACAAGCTTCAGTTCCTGCGGATCCGGCACGAGGACGGGCCAGCCGATCCAAGCGACGCCGACCGCGTACTGACGGCGCAACCGGGGATCTTCGGTGGAGCGGCGACATTCCTCAACGTCGGTGGCAACGTCGTAACCCGCGCTCGAACCGACAACTCCAAGTACGTCGAGTTCTGGGCGATCGACCGTCGGCCGAACTGCCTCGAGGACCTCAATGGCTTCAGGCTCGCCAAGGCGACAGGCAATCCCGTGGATTTCGCCAACTACTACTACCGCGCAAAGCCCTTCAACGGCGCTCGCTTTGGCGGCTTCCTGAACCCTCTGCGTGACGCCGCCTGGCTGGTCGACATGGGCATCGGGCAGACGGTGCGCGACTGGAACACGATCATCACGCGCGGCATTCCCTCGCAGCTGACTCGCCAGCAGATCCTCTACTGCGGCGGCCATTCGCTCGGCGGCTCGATCACCGGCGCCTACGCCGAGTGGGACTTCGACGGAAACCCCGGCACGCTCGGCGACGCGGGATACAACCAGTGCGCCGGCTTCTTCGCGCTCGACAGCCAGGTCGCCTTCAGCGGCGCGGACACGGATTCGATGGACGACCAGCTCTCCGCGTTGACCGGCGCGATCCCAACAGGCGTCACTGCGCTGATGCGCGCTGGCCTGTTCGAACGCTTCATCTCGCTTCCGACCGTGATCGACCCCGAGATCATCAACCTGCTCGGCGGCCTCGGAGTCGCTGCCGAGCTCAAGCCGACCAGCGAATCAAACCTGCTGATCAATCTGCCGCCGAGCGCAAACATCGACCCGGCCCTGAAGCTGTTCTTCTCGCGCAATCTGCTCGACTACCTGGCTCAGGGAGTTCCCTCGATCAAGACGTTCCGACTGACCAACGAGGCGATGCTGGGCACGTTCACCGACGACAACGCGGTGCCGCTCTCGCTGATCCAGACAAGCTCGGGCTTCTACAAGGGCGGCTCGGTAGCCGACAAGGACTTCCCGATTCCCGGCGATCTGCCGGGCGAGCTGCAGCAGATCACCGCGATGCTGGGCGGACCGCAGCTTGCGATTCCGACCAACAACGGGATCTTCGGACTCTTCCGGCCGCTCTACGGCTGGAACAACTTCAACCAGGTCACGTCGTCAAACGTGCCGCGCAACTCAAAGGGCGCGCCGTACACATCGCCCGCGAAGGAGGTCTCGGCGATCGCCGACGTCGCGCGCACCTTCGCCGCCGTGCCGATGGACTTCTCCGAGAAGTACTTCCCGCTGCAGCTGACGCTCGACTCCGGCTCGGCGCAGCCCGACCGTGTTCACACCAACGTGTCGCAGCTGCGACCAGTGCTCAACGTGATCGCGGGTGAAGGACTCAACCCGGGTTCGACGGCAGGCCCGGTGGTCGCCGGGTACAACCACATTGATGTGCTCACGGCGTCGCCGACTCAGAACGATGGGCAGCCGGAGCCGGTTACTACGAATTTGCTTGATTTGCTTTTTTAGGTGGGTTGGGGGTGATTGGCCCGAAACCCTCATGGACAGTGGCTTGATTTATGGCCGACGCCCAGATTCGAACCGGGGGCACCTTCATTGCGAGTCCTCCCGAATCGACTGGATTCGGGAGCTGTGGAGGCGATCAACAGGCGTAAGGCTGCCGGCAGGCGGAGTTCAGCGTTCGGGATCATCGCGCGGATGGCCTACCCCCGAGAATTTCGGGCAATGAACTCGGCACGGGACAGCGGCTCATTGGGCTCCATGTCCATCTCAATTTCCTGAACACGCAAGTTCGCGGCATCGAGCGCTTCGAAGACCGAGGGGATATCGATGAACTTTCCAAGGCATTTCTTCCCGTCGAGTTTCGGCTTGATCCTGTGACTCAGACTGCCATTGGCGCGGAAGAGAAAGGCTGGATGCTCTTCGAGCCGTTTGCATGCCTTCTTCGGGAGGTTGAAGCGGTTCCCATGGCTGATCGCATTTCTCAAGTGGCGCACGAATTCAAACTGGGGAGACTTGTCGTTCTCTTCGTAATTCGCAAGTTCGTCGGCGAACGCCAGGACCGCGCCGGAGACATACGCCTCTCGGATCGCTCGCGCCCGCGTGGGATCCGCCAATTCGCTCATAGCGCCACTCTAAGGCCTCGCTTGCCGTGCAGCAGGTCCGGCTTCCGCTAACTCGGCTTGTCTCCGTAACCAACCACCAAAAGCATCTCGCCGCACTCCGGACAACTCACGTCGAACACCTCGGCAAACGTGTCGACTTCCCCGTCTTTGACGCGACCACTCCAGCCGCAAAACGGACACTCGAGTTTCTCCTCGCGCTCGTACTCGTCGGCTTCCAGCAATTTCGCCGCCGGAAGGTTTGAGTACATCGCGGTGGTTGACAGTTTCGTGCGCTCTTCGATTCGCTTCTTCGACTCGGGATCGCGGATGTATTCATCGGTCAAGTGACTCTCCCCCTTTGCCGGCTCTCCGGCATCGTGTTCTTTTGTCCAAGTGAGAGGCCGCCCGGAAGGGGCCGAATCTGACCGAGCGGGCTAGTTCGCCAAGTCGACTTCAACCTCAGTAGCGCCCGCAGCCCCAAGGTGCAGCAGCACCCCACGCGTGACCGCACGTCCAGTGACCTGCTCGACAAGCCGCGCATATGCAGCAACCTGGCTCCGATAGGAATCGCTCGCGGCGGCAAAGTCCTCACCCGAAACCGCATCAGTCTTGTAGTCCACGATCACCAGTCCGTCATCCGCCTCAAACAGCAAGTCGACCACCCCCTCGCGCAGCTCACCATCGAGTTCACCGCAGACGTAGAGCTCGGGCCAATGACGGGACGCAGCGGCCTGCTTGATCACGTCAGTCGCGAGAGCGTGCGCAGCGAGCGCTGCGACCTCAGCCTCCGCGCCCTCGATCCCCTCGATTGAGCACTGCTCGCGGCTTAGACCATCGATCTGATCGGCGGCGTCCAGGTCGATCAGCTGGAGCACTCCGTGTACTGCGCTTCCGAGAGCCGTGCCGCCGAAAGCCCGCGCGACCCGCGCGACGGGTTGAGCAGCAACTTCAGGGTCCGGCGCTTCCAGAGAAGCATCGGCGCGAACTGTCTTCGTGACTGCCACTGCATCGGGCACCGTCGTGGACTGCAGAGCGTCTTCGAGCCGCGTCGACCACTCGTCGTACTCGGGCAACGAGACAACCGATGACTCTTCGCTTGAAGCCGAGAGTGTCGGCAGCTCGAAAGCCGAGACCTGATGCATCTCAGCCTCCGCACTCGCGACAGCAATCGTCGACGCCGCATCCTCCTCGGGCGCGCCGCCCTTCTTCAACTTGTGATGAGTCGAAACAACCAGGTGATCGCGCGCGCGGGTGCAGGCCACATAAAGCAGCCGCTTCTGCTCGTCCAGTTGCTGCTCGCTGTCGGTGGCTCCGTGGGCGTCCCAGCCGGCGCTCTCCACGTTCGACTTCACAGCGAAATCCCAGCGGTCACCAGCGACCGCGATCTTCGCCGAGCGGCGGCCCATCGGCTTCACGCCGCTGAGTCCCGCGCACACGACCACCGGGAACTCCAGGCCCTTGGAGGCGTGGATGGTCAGGATTCGCACCGCGTCGTCGTCGGTTTCGGGCAGGATCGCCTCGTTCACGAGCTTCGTGTCATCCATCTGGCTCTCGGCCCACTCGATGTACTCACGGAGCGCGCCGCCGCCGCTGGCTGACCACGAGCGCGCCTGGTCGATCACGAATCGGACCCGACGCCAGAGGTCACGTGGCCGGGAGTCGACTCGGCCGAGCTCAAGCAACCGGCGTTCACGCACCACGCGTTCGAGGATCGCCGCGGGCGAAGACCAGCGTCGATCTCGCGCCAGGGCCTTCAGGCAGTCGAGACCCTCGACGACGGGATCCGCTGCGTCAAGCGCGCTGCGGTCGGCGTTGATGTTCCAGCAGCGCTCACCCTGAGCGGTTCTGAATCGCAGCAGGTCATCGTCGCCGCATCCGAACAACACGCTGCGCAGCGCGGCGACAACTGACAACTCGTCGTCCGCGTCTTCGATCGCGCGCAAGGTCGCAATCAGCGCACGAACCTCGGTTGACGCGTAGACGAGCCCGGAAGACTCAGTGCGGTACGGGACGCCGGCCTCATCAAGCGCCTCCGTGATGATCGGCAGCGCGGTGCGACGCGGGAGCAGGATCGCGATGTCTTCGAGGCGCACCAAACGCGGAGCCGCTTTCTCGGGCTCGACCTGCCACTGCGGGCCGTCTCGATCTCCCATGCACTCAGCGATCACCGCGACGAGATCGACCGCCTCGCTCCGCCGGACGTCGGCAATTGCAGTCCCGTACGGATGCGGCTCGCCGCCAAGTTGCGCAACCGCCGGTCCGGCGAGGCCGCGGTCTCCGCGATAGGCCTCGAGCGCTTCGTAAGTCGGCTGCGAACCCTCATGCTCGACGATCACGTTCGCGAAGGTTTCGTTCACCCAGTCGATGATCGGGCCGACTGACCGGAAGTTCGTGGTCAGCGACGCGGGTTCGCCGACGGCCGGCGTCCCTGTCGTGAGCCTGCGACCGGTCTTCAGGTACAGGGCCAGATCGGCGCCGCGGAATCCATAGATCGACTGCTTCGGGTCGCCGACCATGAAGAGCCTGCCGGGCATCGGCGCAAGGTGATCCGGCGATGCATCGTCTGACGGGTCGGACGCAAGGCGGATCGCGAGGTCGACCTGCAGCGGATCAGTGTCCTGAAACTCATCGAGCAGGATGTGCGTGTATCGCTCATGCAATTCTCGGCGAACGGCGCCTCCGGGGTTTTCGGTGACGAGGCGGCGCGCAAGCACGAGCAGGTCGTCGAACGACAGCACTCCGACTGCGCGTCGCTCGGCGGCGGCGGCGCTCACCTCGATGGCCAGCGTCGCGACGATGCGGCGCACGGCGTTTTCTACGAGTGCCTGGAGGGCCGCATCGCGCGCTTCCACGACCTCAAGTCCTGCATTGCGCACCGCCGTGATGTCTGGCCAGTTGTCCTTTCGGCCCGTGCCCCCCAGCTTGAAGGTCGGCTTGCCGGTACTCCACAGCGCGCACAATTCGGCAGCGTCGGCCGCGCGATGGATCTCGATCCCGTAGTCCTTCACCGACTGAATGGCGAGGTAGAGCTTGTCTTCTACGTCTTCGCAATCAGACTCATGCGAGCAGAGAGCCTCAAGCGCATCCTGCACTGCGTCGCGACACAACTCGAAGTCGATTCGCGCCGGCGCTCCGAACAACTCGCCGTCGATCCGATCCCAGAATCCGTCGAGCGACTCACCGAGCTCGCGAAGCTGCGTCAGGCCGACGCCCGCCGCCTGGGCGATCTCGAGATCCTCGGCGATGTCCTCGTTCGCAAACAGCGCATCCGCGCGCTTGCGCCAGAGCGCTTTCTCAGAAACACCCGTGGCGACCTCGTCGCGCACCGCGAAGGTGATCGGCAGTCCGGCCTCGATCGGATGCTCCGCCAAAAGGCGCCGGGCAAAGCCGTGCAGAGTCCCGATCGCGGCGTCATCGATGTCCTCGAGCGCCTTGCGGCGGAGCTCGCGCTGCTCTGCGTCTTTGCTTTCATCGATGCTGTCCCGCAACGCACGCCGCACGCGGTCGCGCAGCTCGCCGGCGGCGCGCTCGGTGAAGGTGATCGCCGCAATCTTGGTGACGTCAACCCCATCGTCGATCAGATTCAGGACGCGGTCGACCAGCGCCTTGGTCTTGCCGGATCCGGCGCCGGCCTCGACGAACATCGTGGTGTCGAGAGCATTCGCGACGCGATCGCGGGCGGCCTGATCCGAAGGCGGAGCATGGACTTCGCCACTCATTCCTGATCCTCCTCCTGATCGCCAAGCCCGGCCAGTTCGACGTACGCGGCGAGCGCCGGGTCGGACTTGATCCGCGCCCACGTCTCCGCCACTTCATCCACGCCACGACCGTGCGGGGCGCAGAAGTCACACGTGGATCCGCCACCTTGGAAGACCTCTGGAGTTCGCTGCGGGAAGACCCCGCTGGTCATCAGCTCGATGATCTCGCCGATCACTGCGAGCGCCCGATCGTTCGTCTCCTTCGTGAGCGCGACGTCCGTTCGCGCGCCTGCATCCTTGCCGAAGAACCAATACCCGGCCTTGACGGCTCTTCCGGCTGCGGCACCGGGGATCAACCCCTGCTCGGCGGCGGCCAGCGCGGCGAACGCGTAGATCGGGAGCTGGAGCTTTTCGTTCTGCCCGAGCGGTTCCTCTTCGGTGATCATCTTGTAGTACTTCTGCTGGCCGGTCTTGTAGTCGCTGATCGAGATCGCGCCGTCCTTGGTCAGGTCGACGCGGTCGATTGCGCCGCGCATCTGGATCTCGCGGCCATTGGGGAGCGCGAGCTTGAGCGCGTCCATCACTGCGCCGTAGATTCCGAACTTCAGCTCGGTCTGGCGCGGCGCGAGGCCGTTGGCGAGCCTGTACTGCTGGTCGTGGGCCAGGAACTCAACGAGCTGCAACTCGAGCTCGCGGCGCTTGGCCTTCCATGCCAGCGGGTGCCCGGTGCGCCCGTCGCGCTCGTAGCCCTCGCATTCCTCGTTGTAGATCTCGATCAGGCGCGCAAAGTCTGCCTCGGTCCACTCGTAGCCGAAGTCCATGCCCAGGCGCTCGCTGAAGAACCGGTCAAAGACCTCGTGGACGAGCGAGCCGCGGTCGAGCGCCGAGATCTCGTCGTCATCCTCTTCCTCGATCGGATCCAGGCCGAGGAGCTGGTGCATGAAGAACGCGTGTGGGCAGGAGACGAAATCTTCAAGGCGCGTTGCCGACAGCACCTCAGCCGCAAGGTCAGGCAGCTGCACGCCGGTCAGGTTGCCCTCGAAACGAGTGAACGCGCGCGAACGCCGCGCCGCCACAAGTGCCGCGTTGCGCGCGAGCACCGCGTCATCCGAATCGCGAGGGTTCACGGATTCCGCGAGCCTCAGTCTGTACTCCTGCCTCGTTGCGGGATCAGCCAGCGCGGCGAGGCCAGAACCGAACGACTGCACGTGGCGAATCGCTTCGCTCCCGTCGAGCGCCTCGAACTCCTTCGGCTGCAGCGAGTCGACCTTCTGCAGCTGCGCCGCAACGTCAAGCAACCAACGACTCGGAACGTGGCGCGAGGTGCGGCGCAGGTCGCCGCGCGGCATCGTCAGCAGCAGCTTCGATCCCGCCGCAGCCACTGCCGCGAGCAGGTCGCGGTGCTGGCGAGGGACCGAGTCGCGCGGTATGCGAATCTCGGCGCCGACCGAATGCAGCAGTTCGCGGTCGATCGCCGTGAGCAGCGGATCCACTCCCGGGCGCCGCGGAAGCTGGCCCTCGACGCAGCCGCAGATTACGACGACGTCGGCGTCGAGGCCGACAGCCTGCCTGATGTCGAGAAGCCTTACGCCGGTGCCAGCGCTGCCGACCCGGATCTGGCGTCGCTCGGTCACAAGGTCGAGCAGCTCGAGCATTTCCTGGGACGACGCGGGGACGGCAAGGTCGTCGAGGATCCTGAGCTCGGCAAGAATCTCCCGGAGCGCGGCGAGCGCGGCGCGATCCTCCTGTGGCATGTCGGTCTGGCGCAGGTAGTCGTAGAGCACGCTGAGGTAGCCGTCCACGAGTTCGCGCCAGCTTCTCGCCGCCTGGAGGGCTCGCAGCCGACCGGCCAGTTGGCCGACGAATTCCGCGAGCGAGTCAGCGAGTTGCGCGCGGTCGCGCAGGTAGTCGGCACCCGAGGCCCCATCCGCCCTGGCCCGGTCTTCGGCCGCGCTCTCACTCAGACGCAGAACCCACTGTTCAGCGCTGCCGTTCAAGTAGATCTTCCGCGCAAGATGACGCCAGCGGCGCAATGGCGCAAACTCGCCGCCGGCCTGATGCACCGACGCCGTGGAGAGCAACCCGAAAACTTCGTCACGGCGCAGCCGATCCGGGTCGAGGCGCATGAAGCCCAGCAGGAACCGCGCTGCGGCAAGCTCTCTCACCGACCGACCGCTCGGGCCGTTGAACTCGATCTCCGCAGCACGCAGGTGCTCGGCGAACAGCCGCGCGTAGGGATCGCTTGCAGAAAAGATGACGGCAATTCTCCGCGCAGGGACGCCGGCTCGCAGCGCATCTACGACCGTGCGAATCGCTACGCGTACTTCGTCGTCAGCATCAGATGTGGTGACGATCGAGGTCTCGGCGGGCAGTTGGATCGCGGCCTCAGGTTGGGGCCGATCGCACAGCGATTCAAGTGAAGTCGCGAGTTGATTGTCGGCGTAGCCGTCACCGGAGAACGCGACGATCAACTCCACGCGTGCACCTGCCGCGAGCGCCTGAATCATCGCCGCAGCTTGCGATCTCAGTGGCTCGGGCAAGAACACAATCACGTTGCGCGGCCGGGTAGATTGCGAGCCCTGCGCAAGCGCTTCCGTCGCGGCAATCACGGCGCCGGGCGCGTCGTACCAGTCGCCCTGCATCAGCTCTGAAGTAGCCCGGTGGACGCGAACGACTTCCGCTGCCCTGGGATTCGCGCTCGCCAGCGCGTCGAGCTGCGCATCATCGACATCACGAAGTTCGGCCTGCGCACGAGCCAGGGCCTCGGCCGTAGCCGGGTGCGCGGCGATCGGCGCAAAGTCGCCGGGCGCTTCGGCGAGCAGCTTGCGGGTGTAGGCGGTCGCGACTGCCTGGCTCGCCGGCCGGCGCGCGTGCCCTCCGTCGCGCGCGAGATGCGTCGCAGCGATCCTCGAAGCCAGCTGCGGAAGCGTGACCAGCTCGACTGCGGCGATGCCGTTCTCGCCAATACGCGCGAGCTCGCGGCGGATCGAGGCGCTGTGTGCATGGCTCGATACCACGACAGTGACGGGCTCGAGCGCGTCGCCATCCTGCATCGCCGCAATGAGCGTCGCGAGCTGATCAAACGCGGGACGCCCGAAGGTTGTCTGCCTGAAGTTGATCTTCGTCGATGTCACTAAGGAATGTCGTCTTCAGTGACGTGGGACTCGCAACCGACTCGTTGAGCTTCGGACACGGCGCCCGAGCAGTAATCCTTGACGGCGTCGCTCGCCTCTGCGGCGCGGTCCAAGTCATCCTGCTCGAACTCTTGGGACTGGGTTCCGTCCTTCCTGGTCAGCGACGGATCGTCGCTTGAAGCGCAGCCGACCATTGTCATTGCCAAGATCAGAGCCACCACAATCGCGGTGAGACGGGGGCCAGGTCGTAGATCATCGAAAGTCACGAGAACCCCGGCCGCGCGGCTCGACCGGTATCTGACAGCCGCGGACCCATCGGGCGTGAGTCAGTGCGCTTCGTCGCTTGAGAACCAAGAATCAACGTCATCTGCGCCGGAGTCATCCGGCAGCGCGTCGCCCAACACATCGGCAATCCCTTCCAGCTTCTCAGCGACCTCGTCCTCCGGCACATCGTCTTCCGCGCGGAGCGCCATCCCAAGAGACATCGCGTTGAGCGCTGAGTCATCTTCGGGCGCGGATCCCAGAACGGTCGAAACCGCCCGCATCGCGCGATCGCTCAAGCTCTCTGTGGCCACCGCGCCGGATTCAATCCGCGTGACCCAGCCTGAAGCGGCGCGCACATTGCCGTCGGTCGGCGCCAAGCCTCCAGCGATCAGAATCCTCCGCGCAAACTCAGCAACCGACGCACCAAACGCCTCGCGCCAACTCGGCACCGCGTCGGCCAGCTCGCCGCTCGACTGCATGAACTTTTCGATCACTGCCGCCAGCTGAGCTGAGTCAACCGGACTGACCAGCGCCCCGCTCGCCGCGTCGCGCGGATGGCGCGCATTGTCGGGGGCAAAGGCGAGCACGGCCTCTATGCCCTGCGCGAGCTCGATCCGATCGGACACAGACTCTGCCTTCTCTATGAAGTCAGCAGCCTCGGGTCCGCGGCCGGCGTTCAGCTCGTCAAGAAATTCTCCGAGCAGTGTCGCGACGTCAGTCATCTTCCAGCAACTTTCGCATCTTCGTGACGCTGCGCGAGAAGATCTGGTCGACGTTCGCGGGTGTCAGTTCAAGTGTTTCGGCGACCTCTTTTGAGGACATGCCGGTCAGGCGGAGCGCAACCACCTCGGCTGCGCGCGGCTCGAGCTCGGTGATGCAAGAGAGCGTTTCTTTGAACATTGCGCGGTCCCCTGCGCCGCCCTTTGCGGCGATTCCGGCCAGCTCGGCGTGGTGGGCGTCGGTCTCGTCAGATCCGTTCGGATCAAACGCGGCAGGGTCTACCGGTGCGGACTTGTTGGCCTGGTCCTTGCGCACGTAGTTCACAACTGTCCAATGGATCCGCTTGTTCATCGCCGCGCGGAACTGCCCGACCTCGATCCCGCGAAAGGCAAGAAACATCCTCGTGGCGTCGAGCATCACTTCGGCGAGCACATCGTCGACGTCACTGTCGTTCACCCAGGCATTGCCGGTCTGGGCGTAGCCCTTGGAGATCACCTGTTGGCGGATCGCGTAGTGCTCGAGCGCCCAGATCTCTTGCCAGGTTCCGATCAGCCGACTGGTCGCGTCAGGCCCGGAATCGTTGCGAAAACGGCCGGCACGGCGCAGCAGGATGCTCAAGTCCGTGGTCGGCTCGCCACCATCCACCTGCTCGTACTGCACGCTCTCGTCGGAAGGAGCGCCCGATATTGCATCCCCAATTCTGATGAATGGCATTCTGCCAGACGCGCGACGGAAGATCGCGCTGTGATGTTGCTCGGTTGTTGCGGCAGCAACGTAGAACGTGAAGAGCGCAACGCCGGGCCGGTTGACTACTTCATTCACAGCTACTCAGGCCGCTCCCGGTTCGAATTCCTGACAACCGCTAACTGTCAAGCACGCCAGCCGCGCGCATCTCTTCAAGCACGTCGGGCGTCGTCAGCCGATCGATCCCGCGCACCGAGCAGAGCATCGCCGCGGTCCCGTCGTCTGAGATCACCGGCACCATCCCGTCGGCCTTCGCAGCGATCACGCTCGCGATCTCTCCGAGATCCTTCTGCGGGTGGTCGCCCGGGCGGGCGATCGCGTCCTTGATCGAGAACACCTCGATCATCTGCTCGGTGGTCAGCTCGACGGGCGCTACCGGCGGCCAGTCGCGGATCATCGCGAGCGTGCCGAGAAAGCGGAAGTCCTCGAGGGTGCTGTTGCGTTGGATCTCGACATCGACTTCATTGACGATCCGTGCGCGATCCCCGAGGTACTTGATCAACGTGAGCAGCGATCCTTGCTTGCCCAGATTGATGAAGACCGTCGTGTCGACGTACAGCCGATCCGATTGCGCGATCGTCATGCGCGTTTCCGCAGCACTGAGTCGAGTCGCTGGTCGTTGATGAACCCGACGGCGTGGGCGGCCTTCGCGTTGTCGACCAGCGCGGCCGGCAGGCGCGGCCAGTCCTTGCTCTCTTCGAGCGCCGCGAGTTCGTCGTCGCCGGCGCCGATCCCGAGCTGCTCGGCAAGATCGACGTGTTCCTTCGCCTTGACCTTGAACCACAGGCCCTGGAGGTCGTAATCAGTGAAGCCGAAGTCGCCCTTGCTCAGCCGGTAGAGCATCGCGGGCGGACTCACGTGAAAATGGTCCGCCGCAAGGACCACCGTGCGTAGGTCGAGCTCTTTGATCTCTTTGGCCACGAGCCAGGCCTTGACCGCTTCGACTGGATGCAGAAACTCGCTGGCGAAGTAGTTGGCCTGCTGCTCGTTGGGGTCGACTGGCTTGCCGCCGACGTCCTTGCTGTCCTCGACACGCCCCTTGTGATTCATCACGTGGTGACCGACCTCGTGGCAGAGCGTGAAGCGCTGCCGCGTCGGGAAATCCGTCGCCTGAAGAAAGATGAAGTGCTGGCCGCGCTTCTTCAGGTAGGCGCCGGCGACGCCGTCGGGCATCTCCATCACGCACACCGGAATGCCCAGGTCCTCCTCGACCAGGGCGAGCATGTCCTTCTCGATCGGCCGATCGATCGGCACGCCAAGTTGTTTCCGCAGAGCACGCGCGGCGGCCGTGGCCTCACGAATGTGCGGGTCGGAGAGTTCCGTCATCCGCAGGGCGGTTCTGACTAAGAACCGACGACAGATCGGAAGCTGAGGAAATCGTCCATGATCGCCTCCATCTCGCCTATTGCTTCGCGGGCGGCATCCGCCCCGCCTTCGTTTCGAAACATCGTCGTCGGCTCCGGGTCGCGCAGCAGCAACTCGTCGGTGCTGACGTCCAGCGCGTTCGCGATCACCATCAACTCACTCACAGCAAAGGCGCGCTTGCCGTTCTCGGCGCGTGAGAGTGCGGCGGGGTCGAGCCCGGCCTGCTGGGCCAGCTCGTTCTGGGCGACGTTCTTCTCGGTGCGCAGCGCCTTGACGCGCGCGCCGATCTCTGCGCCTTCCAAGAACTCGGACTGTTTGGCAATTGTCATATTCACAATTCAGGTTAGTTGGGCGCGCCGACGTCAGATCTTTCGAATCCTCACGACCTACGGTTTATGCAAAACGACCTCCCCCGCCTCTACATAAACCAGATCCCAAGCCTCGACTGGCTGATCGCGCTCGAGTTCGGTCGCGTCGACGAAGGTCAACCGGGCGACTGCTGGACCGGGGTGACCGAGGACTTCGGATACCTCTGCGACTCGCGGGACGGCAGGCCTGTCGGATTCAAAATTCTTGGCTATTCACGCTTCGACCTGGAATCCAAGGAAGCCGCGGCGATCTGGGAGCCACCACTGTTCGCGGCGCCGACGCTTGGACTTGCTCGCGCCTCAGCCGGAGAGATCGCCACCGTCGCCCGGGCGAAACTCGGCTCCGAGCCGACAATCAATCGTCTGTATTTCGACGAGGCGATCGACGCCGAATCCGAGGACGACGAGATCAGCAACTGGCGATACTGCCTTGCGACCGGCGATTGCATGGCGCACTATGGGCTGGGGATCGCGCTGCTCGAGGCCGACCGACCGGAAGAGGCTTACGACCACCTGCGGTTCTACGCGCAGATCGCTCCGGCCAGCGCCTGGGCGCATCACTGGCACGGGCGCGCGTCGATGGCGATCGGTGAGTTTGCCGAAGCGCGGGGCGCGCTGGAGCGGTCGCTTGAGTTTGAGAACGACGCCGAGCCGATGAACCACTCGCGGGTTCTGTTGGTGCGGCTCGAAGGGTCGTAGCGAGCAATTTGTCAGAAGTTGTCGCAGCTCGCAGCTGTACGCGATATCTGATGGTTGCGTAACACTACTGTAACTAACTGCGAAACGCTATAGTCTAAGGATGGCAAGTGGTCCCTACCAACCAAGACTGATCGATTCCGAGTTGCGTGATCTCGCGGCCGAGCTACCCGCAATCGCAATCGACGGAGCCAAAGGCGTGGGAAAGACGGCGACTGCCATGCAGTTCGCGAACACCATCCGAAACCTCGAACGACCCGGGGAGCGACTCGCCATCGAGGCCTCGCCGGCCTCCGCGCTTGACGGCAGTCCTCCCATCTTGATCGACGAATGGCAGCACGTGCCAGACGTATGGAACGAGGTCCGCAGGCACGTCGATTCAGGAGCGCAGGCGGGGCGCTACCTGCTGACAGGCTCGGCATCCCCGGAGACTGTGGCCACGCACAGCGGCGCAGGTCGAATCGTCTCCCTGCGAATGCGGCCAATGTCACTGGGCGAACGAGCCCCGGGCGTCGCCACGGTGAGCCTTCGGGATCTGCTCGGCGGCGGTGCAGGAACTATCGATGGGCGTACCGACTGGTCCGCCTCCGACTACGCGCAGGAGATTCTGCGTTCAGGCTTTCCTGGAATTCGCAGATACTCGGATCGCGCCCTGCGAGCCCAGCTTTCGGGCTATCTCGAGCGCATCGTCGATCGCGATTTCGCCCAGCTTGAGCATCGTCTGCGCAAACCGGAATCGCTGCGCCGCTGGATGACCGCCTACGCCGCCGCCAGCGCCACAACAACCTCGTTCGACAAGATCAGAGCGGCCGCAGCCGACGAGTCCGGAAAAGTTCAGTCGGTCGCAGCGACACTGCCGTATCGCGACGTCCTCTCGCGCCTCTGGATACTCGATCCAGTCCCGTCGTGGAAACCGTGGGGAGCGTCGGTTCCGCGGCTCGGCAGCTCGGAGAAGCACCACTTGGTCGACCCGGCGCTCGCAGCCACGCTGCTTGGCGCAACGTCTTCAGTGCTCGTCTCGGGCAAGGAACGCACGCCACTTCCGGTGGGCGGAAGCACCTTGCTCGGGAGGCTTTTCGAATCCCTTGTCACGCAGTCGATCCGTACGTACGCGCAGGCTACCGAAGCCAAGACTTTCCATCTGCGCACGCACTCGGGCGATCACGAAGTCGATTTGATCGTGGAGCGAACTGGCGGCGGGGCGTTGGGCGTGGAAGTGAAGCTCAAGCCGGGGATTGAGGACCAGGACGTGCGTGACCTGCTCTGGCTGCGCGAGCGTATTGGCAACGAGTGGATCGGTGGAGTTGTGATCAGCGCCGGGCCAACGGCCTATTGCCGTAAAGATGGGATTGCGGTTGTGCCGGCGGTGCTGCTGGGGCCGTGG
>JAEMRJ010000020.1:17013-23948 GCA_016463365.1 Thermoleophilaceae bacterium
GCTGCGCCCACGGCCCCCAAGATCACGTCATCAGCGTGCGGCGTGCGCGTTCATCTGATTGATGCGTGCAATCGCAAGCTCCGGTGAACTTGCAGCCGTAGCGGCGATGCGATTCTTGTGCGGCTTCTTGCCAACGTAGATCGAGACCTTCGCGCCGGCGGCCAGGTGCGTTCCCTTGGACGGGCTCGTGCCCATTGCGCGCCCTGCGTACTTACGGCTGGTGCGCTTGCGCGTTGAGCCGACGCTGCAGTCGGCGTTGCGAATCTTGCGCTTGGCCGACGAAAGTGAGAGGCCGCGGACGCCTGGCACTACGCAAGTGGCGGTGTCGAGGGTTGAAACGGGCGGCGGAGGCGGACCCGCGAAGAACGGCGTGATCGGAAGCCATGCTCCGTTCGGCTCGGGAATCCAGTCGAAGTAGTCGTCGTAGACGCCGGACCAGAAGGCTCCGCCGGCCGTGGTGATCGGCGTTCCGGAGACGGCGAAGAGGTCGTCGAGAGTCGTCGCGACCGCGAATGTCCCGGCGCGGGCGATCGCCTTGACACTTGCGAACTGCGAGCCGTTCCAGCGCGAGAGATTGGTCGCGCCCGTTGCGCTGAGCGCAACTGCGTAGTCGGCGCCAGTGAAACCGAGCGGCGAACCAGTTGCCGCGTTGTTGTCGGTGTTGATGAACCAGGTGTAGAAATCGCCCGAAATCGGCGCGGACTGACCGATCACGTCGTAGGCGAACGAGACGTTGCAGGCAGCGTCAAGCGTTGTACGCATCGCAGTGAGCTCGGGCGAAATGCCGTATTCGCTGTCTGCGGCGGAGTCGCTCATCGTGTTGCTGGTTGGAGTGGACGAGTAACAGGCAGCGCTTGCCGAGGTCGGCGCGGCCAGGACTGCCGCAGCGATGATCGCGGCGAGCAGGACAGATCTGATTGTGAGCATGGGCTTCCCTTTGGTTGCCGAGTAGATACTTGGCCGGCCGATGGTGGATCGGCCGGAATGGGTAGGCCGGGCAGGGGTGGATTGATCTGACAGAGGACCGAGCCGTAAGGGAAAGCGTCCTTGGCCGGCTTCAGCGAATCAGTTCGACTTCCACGCCAACGGCAACATCGGCCCAGGCGCGATCGGCGGTCACGACGGGTAGCTCCATCGTCGTGGCCAGCGCCAGGCATGCCCGGTCTGCGAGCGACAGGCCGGCGCTGCTCGTTCTACTGAAAAGCGCCCCCGAGACCGCCGCGTGTTGCGCCGTGAAGTCAGCGCAGGCAATCACGCTGTCGGCTGAACCGACAAGCGAAGCTGGCATGTCCGGCCCGAACCTCTGGTGCAGCTCGGCGAGATTCACCGTCGAGATGAACGCTGCGTTCGCGAAGGAGCTGTCAACGGAACTGAGAATTTCTTCGACTCGATCCGCGCCAGGCTCATCGCGAAGGAACGCCATTACGGCGCTGGAATCGATGACGAACTGCGTTGTCAGCTGCCGGCCTCGCGCTTGGCTTCGGCGCGACGTTCGGCGATCAGCTCATCAACAGAACCGCCCTGCTCGCGAAGACTCCCGCGCGCACTTTCGAGCACACGACGACGATGAGCCTGCGGATCGCGCAGGACGATCGCACCATCGGCCCGCGCTTCAACGTTGACCATGCCTTTGGGCTCAACGCCAAGGTGGGCGCGCAGTTCCTTGGGCAAAAGGAGCCGGCCACGGGCGTCGGTCTGCACGAAGATGTGGGTGTGTGCCATGTTGAAAGTGTAACGCTTTTGGATTACGTTACAAACTTGCCAACTGTTACGAAACTGCGCATTCAAGGCCATGTCAGATTTCGCCAGCTCGCCCGGCCCACCACACACGAAGAACGATTAGCCAAAGGAGCCGGCCCCATGCCCGAGATCAAGTTCAACGCCCAGGAAGCATTCTCAAACAACCCCAAGGCCAAGAGCAAAGGCAGCAAGCACGTATTCGTGCTGATGGATGAGAGCGGTTCTATGTTGGGCCTCGAAGAGGCGGTGACCACCGGCTGCAACGAGTTCATCTACTCCTTCGCCGAGGATCCCGACGCGAAGATCTGGTTGGCGTGGTTCGACCATTCCCCCGGCCAGGAGCGCACTCGCTTCAAGGTTCGCGGCGAGGTCGCAGCCGACGTGAAGCAGCTCGGCCCTGGCGACTACTCGCCGCGCGGCGCGACTCCTCTGAATGATGCGATCGCAGACACGGTCGCGGCGCTCGACGCGAGCGCCGGCAAGGATGAGAACGTGTTCCTCGTGATCATCACCGACGGACACGAGAATGCTTCCAAGCACTCAACCGAGTCAATCCGCCGTCTACTCAGCGCCCGCGAGGAGAGCGGCTGGGGAATCGTCTTCCTTGGTGCCAACCAGAACGCAGCGCAAACTGCTGCGGAGTTCGGGATGGTCAAGCCCGGGCGGGCATTCGACTTTGCGGCGACGGAAATGAATGTGCGGATGTCAATGCGCAATCTCTCTGGCATCGCAAAGATGCGGGTGGACAAGTCGGCCGGACAGGCTGGACGCGACTTGTACGACAAGGAGGTCGCGGCCGAGTACATGCGTCGGGGTGGGCGGATTGATGGGGATGAGTGATCCATCGTCGCCGACTACTGGTTCCGTCAACCCGGTGGACGAAACCAAGGAGCACGAGCCAGAGGGCCCTGTGATCGTCCACGTGCCGCACGCATCGAGACTCATGCCAAGCCCCGCGATCGACGAAACAACAACCGCCCTGGGCCTAATCGCCAAGCACCACGCCAACCAGGTAGACAAACTGGACAAGCCCTACGTCCTCCACCTCCTGCGCGTGGCATCCAACGTCACCCCGGCCGCTCGCCCAGCCGCCCTCCTTCACGACATCGTCGAAGACACTGCAGTCACCCGCCAGGACCTGCTCGATCAAGGCTTCTCGCAGGACACCTGCGACGCGATCTCGGCCGTGACTAAGCCGGACGGTGCCGACTACCTCGGATACGTCCGCAGCCTCTTGAGCGTGCCCGGCCCCGCCGGCGAGTACGCACGCGAAATCAAGCGCTCGGACCTGACTGACAATCTCAGCGAAGATCGCCGCCGCCCGGGAGACGAGGAATCCCGCGAGCGCTACCGCGCCGCCCTCGCCATTCTCGATTCCGCAAGCGCGCCGCCCAGCCGTTGAGTCACGGAGCGCGCCCCGCCTCGCAGCAGCTACTCGCACCTGGTCACCCGCGAAGAAAGATGATGAACGGATGATCGTGGAAGATTGTCGGAGGGAATGCGTCCGGGTCGTCGTCGGCCTCGGCTGTCATCTGTGCGGCGCGCGCGACGAGTGAAAAGAGACGATCGGCGCTCTGAGCGGTTTCAAAGCCGCAGACTTGGAAGCCCTTGGGGTCGTGAATCTCGGCCGCCCACTCGATCTCTCCCTTGAGGAGTCGGGCGAGGGTTTCGAACGATGAGGTCCGCAGGGTCTCATCGTCTCGGTCCGCGAAGATGTCTGCCGAATCGGATGGCAGCGCGAGTGCCTCGCGATGTCTGGCGATGATCTGTCTGAGCTCGGCAACGGGATCGTCAAACGCATCCCAGATTGAGATCAACGGGTGGTCCTGGTGTTCGGTGGCGACGACGGCGCGGTAGAACGCGGCGAGATCGCGCAGGGCGGCGAGTTGCGCTGCGTTGATTGGACTGGGTTCCATGGCTTCAGCCCTCAGCCGACGATCGCGCGCACGATTTCCGTGAGTCCCGTCGCTAGCTGAACGCCGACTTTGCTAATCCCGGTGCCGTCCTCGCGCAGGTACACATCGCGCCGGATCTCGACCATCACAGACTGGACGCGCGGCTCGGTGCCGAAATACCTGAGCGGCACGTAGCAACCCTTATACGGCGAGTTGAATTCGATGTCCGTGAAATCCGCGAAGCGAAACGACTGTTCCGCGAGATCGGCGAGCTCGGGTGGCGTGTGAAACGGAGCTGTGCCGATGCAGATCTCCGGTCGTGGACCAGTCTTGTTGAGCTCGAATCCCGACGGCTCCGGCGGATAAGAATGAACGTCGATGATCGTCACGGCCCCGTGCTGATCGAGCATCGTCTGGGTCATCGCTTCCATGGCGAGCGCGTAGGCGGTGTAGTGACCGGCCAGAAGCCGATCGATCTGCACCTGGTCGGATTCGTCGCGTAGCCGATCGCCAGCGCAGGTCCGCGTGTAGACCGCGCCGCGACCCGCCGACGCGAGCTCCTCGGATTCGTCCGGGAGCCGCTCCGGGTCCACGACGAGCCGTGAGAGGCGGTTGATCACGAGCATCGGCTTCACCCTGCAGAACTCGGCCGCGACGCTGACGATCTGGTCGGTGCGCGAATCGACGCTCGCGTCCAATTCGGCTTCAAGCTGATCGTCGCTCAGAAGGATTCCTTCGCGCACATCCGGCGGGATCTCGCGCGATGCGTGGGGAACGTGGAGGATCACCGGGGCGCCGGTGCCGGTGACGATCTCGATGTCTGGGTTGATGCTCATGTACTACGCACCGCGAGTCTTGTCTTCGTCGGGATTGACGCAATCGTCTTCCGGGTCGTCAGCGTCTTGGGGCAGCCCGAGCCATGTGGTGACTCGGCCTTCGACGGTGTCTTCGGGGATGCGGTCGTCGAACTGCGCCCAGCTCGGGTCTTCGGAGGCGTTGTAGGTGGGGTCGGGTTTGGGCCGGCGCGTTGATTGCCCGCGTGTCCTGGTCGAGGCTTGCTGCTGGTCAGTGTCGTGCTGGTCCGGTGACGACAGCTTTGCGCGGGCTTGGGCGAGCACCTTGTGTGCTCTCACCGCGTCGCCGAGGAGGTAGAGCAACGACGCTTCTGTTGGACTCAGATCCGTCACAGCTTCGCCGTACTTCGCCTTGAGGATCTGCACGACTTCGGCGAATCGCTCGAAGTCCTCGAAGCATCGCGGCTCGCGCCAGATCTCACGATCGTCGACCGACAGGACCCAGTCCCACTCGCCTTCATCGCGCCCTTGATCTGCGTCTTCTCCAGCCGCCGGCTTCTGGTCCCAGGTGACCGCGAAGCTCTCCAGATTCAGCTCCGGCAAATCGTCGGTGATTGAATCGCGTGTCTTGGTGACGTGTTCGTATCGCTCGGCGCGCTTCTTCGCCGCAGCGACATCCTCTTCTGTGCCGTACTTCTCCGCCTCGCGCACGCCGGCTTCGCCGGCCCTCAGGTGCGGGATGTACGCGAGCGAGCGAAAGCAGTTGGGACACTCGATTACCGAGTGATCTTCGAAAACCTCGAATCCTGTGGAATCAGAACCGAGACCCTTCCAGCCGCAGTAGCTGCATGTCAACTCCAGAGTGTTCCAGTCCTGGTACGGATCCAGCGTTCGGACCATTTCTTTTTCTCCTTTCCATCGTTCCCGGCTGAAGCACCTTGCCGCAGGCGTGAAGCCGTTGGCGGGTTGCTGCAACGTCTTCGGGCCGGGTCCCTCGGTTGCTCTTGATGGGGTTGGTGCGCGTTGGGGGTCTTTGGGCCGCCTCTGCATTTTGTGGGCCGGTTCGATCTTGACGAATCTGACAGTCACGATCGAGAACTGGCGTGAACCCCAATGGAATTGATCCGCCTTCGATGACTCCTTGATCTGCCCCCATTTCACCGGTCTCGAGCTTTTGGAATAGGCCGCAGATTCATGCACCGGCACTCGCCAAGAAACGCTTCGCCCGGCGCCGCGCGATCGCCCGCGTCTCGGCCAACGTTTTGTCGTGATCCACCAAGAGCGCCCGGTTCACAATCGTGGTCTCCGTAACCGGCGCGCCCATCGTCCAGTAGTAGTACGGACCGATCACCAAACGAAGGTTCGGCTGCAGATTCCGATAACTGCCCAACTCACCGCGCTCCCGGATCAGCGCGACAAACCACTCGAAGGACTCGCCACTGAGCGCAGTGCCTCGCCCATCGCCGGTCTCCTTGACCGTGTACTCGTGCGGCATGTCAGCCATCGTGTCGGCAAATCGCCAGCTGGAACGCGCGATGAAGAACTCTGGGGTGATCTCGAAAGGCTTGGGGCCGACATCGACCGCGTGCCGAGGCGGGTTGGAGGCCAACGCCGTTTGAATCTGCATCTCATCCATATATTCTGCAGGCCGTCTAGGCGAGCGCGCTTCTGACGCAATGTTCTCCGGCTAGGCCGCACGGCAACATGGCCCCAGGTCAATCGCCCAAGTTCTCGAGGGCCCATTGCTCGATTCGCCGATTGCGCGCGTTACAGAATGCGATGCTGTTCCGGCGGTACGTGTTCCACTCGTCGACGCTACGTGCGATCGGGATGTCGAACTCGTCAAACGGTAGGTAGAAGTTGATCTGCGAGTAGTCGGGCGAAACTAAATCCTGAAGCAACCAGAAATCGACGTACCCGCGGAAGTCGCGAAAAAGCGCGAAGAATTCGGGATAGCGCCCGAACGCGACACCCAACGGACTCGCATCCTCGGGATCTAGGTAGAACCGTCGAACGCACTCAAGCGTCAAGTCCATGCGGTCAGCGATTTTGGCGGTGCAGCCGCGCGCTTGGTTGATGGTCCATTTGCGATCGACTCTGTTTTGCGGCCAGAGAATGAATCCGCCTACCGTGGAGCCGACCTTGCGGAAATCTTCCTTCACGGTCTCCGATACTTGGGCCATGATCTTGTCCATGCCCCCCTTTATCCAGGTTGTGTGAGATGCAAGGAACGAATCACTCCCCCACGTCTGCACGCTTTCATCCTCAAGCACTGCGTAGAGGTCGTAGCCCTTCGGCGCACTTTGTGCGGTGTCGCGGAGCTCTAAGTTTCTGCCATCCGGGAGCTTCTTGCTCCAGAGCAGCTGGTGGTAGCGACGGAGCGTCCGGCTGTACGCGTCTGGATCGCGCCCGCCCGAATCCTCACGAACATCAAAACGCGTGTCGATATGCAAAGCCGACGCCCAGATTCGAACTGGGGACCCCTTCATTACGAGTGAAGTGCTCT
>JAEMRJ010000126.1 GCA_016463365.1 Thermoleophilaceae bacterium
CGGGGTAGGTCTGGAAGAGTTCGACCGATCGCAGCAGCAGGTCGTCGAAGTCCATTGCGTTCATCTCGCGCAGGCGGCGCTCGTAGGTCTCGTAGACAGCGGCGACGACCTCGTCGACGACGCCGTCGGTGTGCTGCGCGAACTGCGCCGAGTTCTCGAGCTGGTTCTTGGCGCGTGAGATGATCGACTGGATCATCCGCGGCGGAAACCGCTTGTTGTCGACCTCGCGGGCGTCCATGCACTGGCGCACGAGTCGCTGTGAGTCGGCGGAGTCGTAGATCGTGTAGCCACGGGTGTAGCCGAGGCGCTCGGCCTCGGCTCGGAGGATCCGAGCGCAGGCCGAGTGGAAAGTGGTCAACCACATGGCGTTCGCGCGCGGACCGACGAGCTTCTCTGCGCGCTCGCGCATTTCCTTCGCGGCCTTGTTTGTGAAGGTGATGGCGAGGATCTGCTCGGGGCGCGCGTCGCCGCTCTGCACCAGGTGGGCGATGCGATGCGTCAGCACGCGAGTCTTGCCGGATCCGGCACCGGCAAGGATCAGGAGCGGACCCCCGCGGTGCAACACGGCAGCCTTCTGCGGCTCGTTCAGGCCCGCAGTCAGGTCCGTGTCGGTGAAAAGCTGGTTCACACAGCGAGCATAGCCCTGCATGCGGAGCCGCGATTTGGGCTGACCGAGGGCCCGACGGTGCCACCATTCCGTGTAGGGTTCGGGCATGGAAGCAACGCTGCCCACGCACAATCCCGTTTCCTGGTCCGATTTCGTCGACACCGACTGGGACCAGTTCGACTTCACGCCGTATGAGCACCTGATCGAGATCGATGGCGCGAAGCTCAACTACGTCGAGCTCGGCGACCCTGACAAGCCCGCGCTGCTGTACGTGCACGGGATCATGGGCACCTGGCGCAACTGGATTTTCAATCTTCTGCCCTTCGCTGACCGCTATCGCGTGATTGCAGTCGACCTGCCCGGCTTTGGACGCTCTGACATGCCTGTGGGCGAACTCTCAATCGAGCATTACGCCGACGTCATCAAACATCTCTGCGCAAAGCTCGGCATTGCCAGAATCACGTTGATCGGAAATTCTATGGGCGGCCAGGTCTCGACGATCGTGGCCAAGAAGACCCCGGAGCTGCTGCAGAAGGTCATCCTTGTGGACCCGGCCGGCTTCTCGACTTCCGGCCGGTTCATGCGCAGGATCGCGCCTTATGCCAAGTTCATCAACTGGATCTTTGCGCTGGGCGTCGTCCTGAGCAATGTGATCGCCGGCAACAGATGGCTGGCTGCAGCCTTCACCAAAATCGTTCTGTACAAGCCGATGAAAATCAGCTCGGACCTGATGCTTCTGCTGCTCGCCGGGATCGGCAAGCGCGGCTTTGTTCCGGCCGTTCAGACGATCGCGCACACGCCGGTCAGTGATTTCCCCGGCGACGTGAACGTCGAGACGGTGATCATCTGGGGCCGCCAGGACGCGTTGATCCCGAAGCGGGACGCCTTCAAGTTCGCGAAGATGATTCCGCAGGCGAAATTGGAGTTGATGGACGAGGTCGGCCACATCCCGATGTTCGAGACGCCCGACCGTTTCAACGCCTTGATCGAGCGCTACGCGCCGTCGGTTCAGCCGCCTGCCGGGTCGTGACCCTGGCGGCGCTTGAGCGGTCGCACGTTTGACTTCTCGGGCGGATCCTCTCCCTGCAGCTCCGCGAGTTCATGTTCGACCTCGCGCAGTCGCTCACTGATTGCGCTGAGCGCATCGGCGACCGGGTCGGGAAGATGGATCCAGTCGGTGTCGGGACCTTCGGGGCGTGCGCCGTTGACACGGACCGGGTGGCCGGGGTTGCCGACGACCGTCGTGTCCGGCGGCACGTCGTGGATCACGACGGAGTTGGCGCCGATCTTCGCGTGCCTGCCGACGTGAATCGGTCCGAGCAGCTTGGCGCCCGAGCCGACGGTCACGCCGTCCTCAACGGTCGGGTGGCGCTTGCCCGGTTCCAGCCCGGTGCCGCCGAGCGTGACGCCCTGATAGATCGTCACGTCGTTGCCGATCTGGGCCGTCTCGCCGATCACCACGCCCGCGCCGTGATCGATGAAGAAGTTCTCGCCGATGACTGCCTTCGGGTGGATCTCGACGCCGGTGACAATTCGCGCGAAATAGGAGAGCATCCGCGGTAGCAGCGGGATCCCTGCGTTGGCCATGCGGTGGGCGAGGCGGTGGAAAAGGATCGCGTGAACGCCGTTGTAGGTGGCGAAGACTTCAAGCCGGCCCAGGCCACGCGAAGCGGGGTCGCGCGCTTGCGCGGCCGCGATGTCCTGGCGGATTTCGGTGAAGAAGGAGGGCATGTGCAGCGGTCTTGGTTTCGGCTAACACCGTACCGCCGCAGCGCCGGGTCGTGTGCCTGCAAGCGTCATTGCGTGGATGAAGTCAGGCCTGGTTCCAGAGCGTGAGCGCTTCGTCCGCCTGCTCTGCCCCCACGGAGACAGCGCGAGCGGCCGAGACCGCCGCAGCGTCGTAGCCGACCGGAGGCGCCACAACCTCGATCCCGGTCTCGATCGCCGCCGACTCGAGGGCCGCCGAGACCTCAACCAGTCCGACGCAGTCCACCACACACGAGGAACCGGCCAGAATCGCAGCCGCATTCTCGGCCGAGAGATCCGCCGGAAACGCCTGCGCATGAACGCGAGGGTTGATCAACCCGAGCTTTGCGACGAGCGCATCGGCCTTCCCTGCCCTCAGGTCGGGGGTGAACTGCAGCACTCCCGCGCCAAGATCGTCCTCCGTGACAAATCCGCCGTCCACCAGGGCGATCTCCTCCACCCCGGCGCCCGCCAGCAGCGCGGCAACAACAGACCCGCGCACCCCGGAGCCGACGACGGCGACGCTCACTGCGCGAAAAACGGCAGCGAGATGTAGCGCTCACCGCTGTCGGGAATGACGGTGACGATCAGCTTGCCCTTGGATTCCGGGCGCGCCGCGATATCGAGCGCGGCGCGGACCGCAGCCCCGCCGGACATCCCGCAACAGATGCCCTCCTTGCGCGTGACCTCTCGCGCGGTGTCCACTGCATCGTCGTCCTCGACAGGGACGATCTCGTCAAGCACGCCGCGGTTGAGAACCGGAGGGACAAACCCGGCGCCGATGCCCTGAATGCGATGGACGCCGACAGCGCCTCCCGACAGTACGGGCGATGCCGCAGGCTCTACGGCAACGACTTTCACGCCGGCCTTGCGCTCTTTCAGTCGCTCGCCGACTCCGGTGATCGTTCCGCCGGTGCCCACACCCGCAACAAATACATCGACCTTGCCGCCGGTGTCTGACCAGATCTCTTCGGCGGTCGTGCGACGGTGGACATCCGGGTTTGCAGGGTTGGAGAACTGATCGGGCAGGAAGTATTCGTCGCTACGCGCGAGTTTGCGGGCGGCGTCAACGGCCTCGCCCATGCCGCCCATCGACTCGACGATCTCGACCTTCGCGCCGTAGAGCTTCAGCAGCCCCTGGCGCTCGCGGCTCATGCCCTCGGGCAGGGTGAGGATCAGCTCGTAGCCCTTCGCCGCCGCAACGAACGCGAGTGCGATGCCGGTGTTTCCGCTGGTCGCCTCGACGATCGTGGTCCTGCCGGGCTCGATGCGGCCCTCTTTTTCGGCCGCCTCGATCATCGATACGCCGATGCGGTCCTTGACGCTGCCGGCCGGGTTGTAGGTCTCGATTTTGGCGGCGACCGTTCCCGGCAGCTCGCCCGAGAGCTGCGTGAGCTCGACGAGCGGCGTGCGGCCCATCAGCTCGACGATGTTCGAGGCGATGGCGGCCATCAGATGTAGTACATCGCTCCGCCGGCCTCTGAGGTCTCGGCCTCGGCGAGCGTTGCAAGGTCTCGTTCTGCGAGCTGCTGGCGCAGCGCACCGACGATCTCGCCCCAGGGCGGGATCGAAAGTTGGTCCTCGCTGATCTCGCCGTCGAGCGTCTGGACGACCTCGAGCGCGCTGATCTGGCTGGCGGGCTTGGCAAGCACATAACCGCCCTTAACGCCGCGACGACTCGCGACGATGTTCGCGCGGCGCAGGGTGCCGAACAGTTGCTCAAGAAACTGCGAGGGAAGCTCGCGCCTGCGGGCGATCTCACTGACCGGGATCGGATCGCCGCCCTCGTGGTGCGCCAGCTCGACCAGGGCGGAGAGCGCGTAGACGGATTTGGAGGTGATCGAGATCATTGGCCGGAACGCCTGATTCTACAGACGTTCCGGGCAAATCGGATCGGACTTACAGGTTTAGAGCCAACCGTTCTCGGCGGCGTTCAGAACGGCCTGTGCGCGGTCCTTGACACCGAGCTTGCCGTAGATGTTGTGCAGGTGGGTCCGCACGGTGCTGGTCGAGAGGTGGAGATTCTTGGCGATCTCTTCGTAGACGTTGCCCTCGGCGAGCTGACGCAGAACGTCGGACTCGCGCGGCGAGAGCGGGCTCGGGGAAGTCGGGCGCTTGCGCTCGTTTCCGCCACCGTTGGGGACTTCGTACAAGATGCTGCGCAGCTGACGGACTGTCAGCCTTACGTTGCGCGAGGCCTTGAGCAGCTCGTCCGGCGAGACGTCGCCACCCTCGGCGTAGTGCGAAAGCATGTCGGCCAGGCGGATGATCGCGGCCTCTCCGGCCTCATCGTCGGAGTGATGACGCTCAATCGCGGCGGCCATGCTGTTGGGCAGACCCCAGCGTCGGGCGAGGACTCCACCGACCAGTGCGTGATCGACACCCAGCTCGCGGCGTTCGCGCAAGAGGCGCTCCTGCGGGGTACGGGCCGATCCATGAACCTGCTGGGGGTAGCCCTCGTAGGCGTAGGTCAGAACGAGCTTGCCGATGTCGTGCAGCAACGCGGTCACGAGCAGTGCATCAACGTCGCCGTCCCAGTTGATCTCACGCGCAATCCGCTCTGCGGCCTGCTGAGTCGCGATAGCGTGCAGTCGGAAGCGATCAGGCGTCGAGTCCCACTGAGCGGTGCGCTCGAAAAAGTCAAATGTCTTGGTGCGCGTGACGATCGCTTCGACGCCGCCGGGGCTGAGCACCTCGACTGCTTCGCGGACTGTCACGACCTTGCGTCGCCCGCCGGTTGCCTTGTTGGCGTAGCGGATCACGGTGATCACGAGCGCCACATCACGCTCAATCGCCTCAACGAGGTCAGTCGTAGCTTTGTCGCTGCTGCTGTTGGTGACCAGATGCAGCACGCGGTCGCGTGATTCAGCGAGCGCCGGAAAGCGCTCGAGAGCCTCAAACGCGGCGGTCAGGCGGTGGCCGTGACCTTGTTGGCGCTGACCCTGAGCCCCGATTCGCGGAGGCGTCTCATCTGAAGTGGCCTCGCGGCGGGGCTTGAGTTCGGCGGTGGGTACCGCTGCGTCAGCCGCAGGCTCCTGCTTTGCGTTACGTGCCATGTGGTGAGTTCTCCAGCTCTCGACATCCGTGCCTAAAGCGTTGGTAGATAGCGACTCCCGGAGGAATCAGATGGAGTATCGGCAGCATCGACGATTTGTTTAGTGGAGCAACGCCCCTAGGGTCTGGACCCCATGCCTTTTAAGGCTTGTTCAACGCCTGTTCGATGCGTTGGAGGGAATCTTGCCTGCCCAACAGTTCCAATGACTCAAATATTCCGGGCGAAATTGTCGTGCCGCTGATGGCAACTCGAATCGGTTGAAACACCTTGTTCGGCTTGAGTTCAAGGGCTTCGCAGACTCCGCGCAGCGTCGCCTCGATGCTCGCTGCGTCAAATGTTTCGAGCTGCTCGAGCGCTCTGCGCGCCTCGGCGAGACGAATTTTTCCCTCTTCGTCCAGAAACTTCGTGCTGGCCTTTTCATCGGTGACGGGGCCGTCGAAGAAGAAGGCCGCCATCGGCCAGAAATCGGCGAGCGTGTGAAGCTTTTCCTGGCAGATCGCGACGATCGATTCGGGGATCTCGCGGTCGTAGAACGCGGTGAGTTTCGTGGTCAGTTCGTTGAGCGGCATCTCACGGATGTAGAGCCCGTTCATCCAGTTGAGCTTCTTCTCGTCGAAGATCGCGGCCG
>JAEMRJ010000127.1 GCA_016463365.1 Thermoleophilaceae bacterium
ACCGCTCCGAAGACGCGCTGCAGAAGTTCATCGAGCACTTCGAGGGCAAGGGCGAGGAAGACGTAAGCGAAGCCGCAGACCCGACCGAGGGCATGGAGCCCGAAGAAGCCCTGCACTGGCACATCCTGCGCCGCAAGAAGGACGGCGTGGAAGAGTGGATCGACAAGTCCAACGAGAAGATCGGCGCAGTGCCGACGCTCAACGACGTGCTGCTCCCCGCGATGAAGGAAGTCGGCGACAAGTTCGGCGCCGGCGAACTGATCCTGCCGTTCGTGCTGCAGAGCGCGGAAGTCATGAAGAAGGCCGTCGCACGCCTCGAGAACTATCTCGACCGCATCGAGGGCTACACCAAGGGCACCGTGGTGCTCGCGACCGTCTTCGGCGACGTGCACGACATCGGCAAGTCGCTGGTCAAGACGATCCTCACCAACAACGGCTACACCGTGGTCGACCTGGGCAAGCAGGTCCCGGTCGGCGACATCGTCGACGCCGCCAAGGAGAACAACGCCACGGCGATCGGCCTCTCGGCGCTGCTGGTAAGTACCAGCAAGCAGATGCCGCTTGCCGTCCAGGAGCTGCACCGTCAGGAGCTGCCCTTCCCGGTGCTGCTCGGCGGCGCCGCGATCAACCGCAAGTTCGGCTACCGCGCCTCATACGTCAACGGCAAGGCCGACGACACGATCTACGAGCCCGGCGTCTTCTACTGCAAGGACGCCTTCGAGGGTCTTGCCGTGATGGACCAGCTGGTCGAGCCCGAGCAGCGCGAGGCGCTCGTGCGCCAGGTCGCCGACGCCGCCGCAGACCTGCGCAACGAGAAGGAAGTCGTCGACACCGGCCCGCCGGTCACAGACGACTCGGTCCGCTCTGCGGTGCAGACCGATCTGCCCGTCCCCGAGCCGCCGTTCTGGGGCCAGCAGGAGATCGAGGTCCCGCTCGACGAGGTCTACAACTTCCTCGACACCCACGTGCTCTACAAGCTCCACTGGGGCGGGCGCGGCATGAGCCCCGACGAGTACACCAAGCTGCTGCGCGAGGACTTCCAGCCGCGCCTTGAGCGCATGTGGAAGGAGCAGACCTACCTGCACCCGCGCGCCAAGCTCGGCTACTTCCCCTGCTACTCCGTGGGCAATCAGATCTTCGTGATCGACCCTGACGACCGCGACAAGCCGGTCGCCGAAGCTCGCGTGATCGAGAAGCTCGACGCACCGCGTCAGCCCCGGCACGACCGCATCTGCCTTGCCGACTTCTACAAGCCGAAGGAGGTGGTCGAAGAGACCGGCGTCTACGACGTCGTCACGCTTCAGGCTGTCACCGTCGGCGACGAGGTCACAGACCTGATGGCCAAGCTCGAAGAGGACGGCGAGTTCGCCGAGCAGCTCTTCGTGCACGGCATCGGCGTGCAGACCGCAGAGGGCACCTCTGAATGGCTGCACGACAAGGTCCGCCGCGACCTCGGCGTGGAAGAAGGCCAGGGCCGCCGCTATTCGTGGGGCTACCCGGCGGTGCCCGAGCAGTCCGAACACGAGAAGGTCTTCAGGTTGCTCGACGCGCCTGCGATCGGAATGCGCCTTTCTGGCGGATATGCAGTCGAGCCGGAGCAGTCGACGGTCGCGATCGTCGCCTACCACCCGCAGGCCGTCTACTACGGCACAAAGAGCGGGTTCCTTCCGGCGCCGGGCGTGAAGATGCCAGATCAGCTGATCAAGGGCACTGAGCGCGATCCCGCTGTGCGGGCAGAGCTGCTGGACGACCCGCGTGACGGCGCGATCGAGGGCGAGATCGACGGGATCCGCCTACCCGATCCTGTCAACGCCTGACGCTCTTTCGCAAATAGTTCGCAAAGCCCGTGGTCAGCCGTTGTCCAAAGGTCACAAACGATCTTTCGCCATCGGTACAAGAAAGCGTCAGGGCCTCGCCCATACCTTGACTCTTGTATTCACGAAACCACTGTCCGGGGCCACGGCACCGGCGCTCGCAATTGACCGGAAGGGGCATGCGAACAACATGAAACAAAAAGTTTTCATCATCGGACTGGGGATCATGGCGCTCGCTGCGCTGGCGTTTCCGGCCGCGGGCCTGGCGGCTGAAGTCCACACGATTCCCGACCGGGGACCGGGCGGACCTGCGTTCGCGATCAACACTCTCTGGGTGTACATCGCAGCCATCCTCGTCATCTTCATGCAGCTCGGCTTCATGTTCCTGGAGATCGGCTTCTCGCGCGGTAAGAATGCGGGAACGATCGTTGCGAAGATCCTTGTGAACTTCTCGATCGCCGCCCTCTGTTACTACGCGGTCGGATTCGCATTCGCATTCGGCTCCAACGGCGGCAACATCGACCTGATCGGTAACGCAGGGTTCCTGCTCACCAACGTCGGCGACCAGACGGTCACGTTCCCCGCGATGGGCTTCTCAAACGCCCAGATCGAGGCCAAGTGGCTGTTCCAGTTCTCGTTCGCCGCGGTCTCGCTCGCAATCGTCTGGGGTTCAACGCTTGAGCGCATCAAGTTCGGCGTTTACATCATCTACGCGATCGTCTTCTCTTCGCTGATCTACCCGATCGTGTCCCACTGGGTGTTCGGTGGCGGCTGGCTGCAGGCCAACCTGGGAATGCAGGACTTCGCAGGGTCAACCGCCGTCCACCTGATCGGTGCGACTGGCGCCCTCGCCGTGCTGCTGCTGCTCGGACCGCGTAAGGGCAAGTTCGGACCCGACGGAAAGCCGCGGGCTCTTCCCGGCCACAACATGCCGCTGTTCGGGCTGGCGTGCCTGGTGCTGCTCGTCGGCTGGCTCGGGTTCAACCCGGGGTCAGGTCTCGGGGCAATGGACGGTCGCTTCGCTGAAGTCGCGATGGTCACGATCATCGCCGCAGCCGCAGGTGTGGTCGGCGCGCTGATCACCGGTCTGATGATGCAGAAGACGATTGACATCGGCATGATCGGCAACGGCCTGATCGCTGCGCTGGTCGCCATCACCGCCGGCTCCGGCTATGTGGAGAACTGGGCGGCAGTACCGATCGGCTTCATCGGCGGCGTGATCGTCGTGGTCGGCGTGATCCTGATCGAGAAGAAGCTCGACGACCCGGTCGGCGTGCTTTCAGCACACGGTCTGGCAGGTATCTGGGGCACGCTCGCGTGCGGCCTTTTCACCTTCCCGGGCCTGGCCGAGTACAACGCAGTCGGGGAAGGCGGCCTGTTCTACACCGGCAGCTTCCACCAGCTCGGTGTGCAGGCGATCGGAGTGGTTGCAGTGTTCTTCTTCGTCCTGATCAGCTCACTGATCGTCTTCGCGATCATCAAGGCGACGTACGGACTGCGCGTCACCGAAGCAGAAGAGGACGCCGGCCTGGACATCGTCGAGCACGGCATGTACGGCTACCCGGAGCAGTTCATTCCTGCGTCGGAACTGGTCGGCAGCGGCCTCCCCGGTTCGCCGACGCACGCATCTAGTGTCCTGTCCACAGCAACGCCTGCCGGCTCAGAGGCATAAGGAGGATCACGGACATGAAGAAGATTGAGGCATACATACGCCACGAGGCATTCGAGTCGATCCGCAAGGAACTGCTCGACGCCGGTATCCCGTCCCTGTCAATCACTGACGTCAAGGGCTCGGGTCGCCAGAAGGGCATCACCGAGTCATATCGCGGTTCGGAGCTGGTCATCCATCTCCGTCCCAAGCTCAAGATCGAGTGCGCGGTCGACGACGGTGAAGTCGCGACGGTGATCGACGTGATCCTCAAGCACGCTCGTACCGGCGAAGTTGGAGACGGCAAGATCTTCGTCTACAACATCGAGGATGCGGTCCGCATCCGCACCGGCGAACGCGGAGCCACGGTGCTCCAGTCGCACGAGGCTGAGGAGATCCCCTCAGGGGTCTGAATCATCCCTTCCTGGATGGTGGATTGACGAAACGCCCCGGACCGTCTGGTCCGGGGCGTTTTTTACGAGAATCGCCGCCATTTTTCAGTAACTTGTGGCCCCTCGGGGGGCAGCGATCAACTAATCGCGATTGCCGCGTGCGGGCCTCGCTCATGCAGCTGACTCTTGAAGAGCGCTGAGGAATTCCTTGGCGCTCAAGGACATCACCCTCCAACTCGCCGGCGAATCCGGCGAAGGCGTCATCTCCGGTGGAGACATCTTCACCTCGGGCGCAGCGCGTGCTGGCTACTGGGGCTTGACTTTCCGCACCTACCCCGCCGAGATCAAGGGCGGTCCGTGCATGTTCCAGGTGCGCATCGGCGCCGACCGGATCAAGTCGATCGGAAACGAGACCGGGTTGCTGGTCTGTTTCAACCAGGAGGGCTTCGACCTCCAGCACCGCACGGTGGGCCCCGAAGGCATCGTGATCGCCGACGCCGAGTCGTGCAAGGTCACCGAAGAATTCGCCGGGCGCACATACGAGGTCCCTTTCAGTGCCATCGCCGAGGAAGCCGGTGGCTCGCGGCGCGGCAAGAACATGGTGATCGTCGGCATGACCTGCGGGCTGCTGGACGTCGACACCGAGCAGATCGAAAACCTGATCCTCCAGCGCTATGCGCACAAGGGCGACGTCGGCGAGGCCAACATCGCCTCGCTCCGCGCCGGCGCGAGTCACGCGCGCGAGAATCTCCCGGACGTCTGCAACATCGAACACCCCAAAAAGCCCGAGCGCGAGCGCATCCTGCTTTCTGGCAACCAGGCGATCGTTGCGGGCGCGTTGCACGCCGGTCTCAACTACTTTGCCGGCTACCCGATCACGCCGGCCTCTGACATCTTGGAATCGCTGGCCGCGCGCCTGCCGCGCATGAACGGCGTGGCGATCCAGACCGAGGACGAAATTGCCGCACTTGCATCCGTACTGGGCGCAAGTTTCACCGGCGCGAAGGCGATGACTGCCACATCCGGACCCGGCCTCTCGCTGATGGCCGAGTTGATCGGCCTCGCCGGGACCGCCGAACTGCCCGCCGTGATCATCGACGCGCAACGCGCCGGTCCGTCGACAGGCATGCCCACCAAGACCGAGCAGAGCGACCTCAATCAGGCCGTCTACGGCTCACACGGTGAAGCGCCGCGCGTCGTGATCGCACCGACCACAGTTGATGACTGTCTCGTCTGCGCAGTCGAGGCCTTCAACGCCGCCGAGACCTACCAGGTCCCGGTCATTCTGCTTTCGGACCAGTCGCTGAGTCACCGCCTCGAGACGGTCGACCGACCGGAGCTCTCAAAGATCCCGGTCGAGAATCGCGCGAAGCCCGGCGACGACGCGGGGGACAAGCGTTACCAGCGCTACGAGCTGACCGAGTCCGGCGTTTCGCCGATGGCTGTTCCCGGCGGCCCGGGCGCGTATGTCTCAACCGGCATCGAGCACGATGAGCTCGGACACCCCGGCTACACACCAGAGCTGCACATTGCGATGCAGGACAAACGCTTCAACAAGCTTGACCCGCTGCGCGAGCTCGGCCGCGTGACTGTCTCCGGCCCCGAGCAGGCCAAGGTCGGCATCCTCGGATGGGGATCGACCGAAGGCGCCGCAGTCGAAGCCGCAGAGATCTTGCGCGAGCGCGGCATCAGCGCCGCCACGTTCTACCCGCGCATCCTTGCGCCGATGCCGGTGCGCCGGATCAAGGAGTGGGCCGAGGGCATGGAAACGATCTTCGTCCCGGAGGTCAACTACACCGGTCAGTTCGCGCGCATGGTTCGCGCCGACTGCGGAATCGAAGTTGTCGCGCAATCGCAGATCACCGGCTACCCGTTCACGGCAGCAGACATCGCGGACTTCATCGCGGAACGCGTCCCCGCGGCCGCCGGGTCCACCGCCTGACAAGGAGCACTCAGCATGACCACCAATCCGAAGGACTTCAAATCAGATCTCAAGCCGATCTGGTGTCCGGGTTGCGGCGACTTCGGGGTGCTCGCAGCCGCCTACCGCGCGTTCGCAGAACTCGACCTTGACCCTGATCGCACGGTCGTCGTCTCGGGGATCGGCTGCTCAAGCCGCTTCCCCGGCTTTGTGACGACCTACGGCTACCACGG
>JAEMRJ010000128.1 GCA_016463365.1 Thermoleophilaceae bacterium
CAACTGCGGCTACGGTCGCCGTCGGCGCGGACGCGAAGCTGGGCTTCGCTCTGGCTGATCTGCCGCCGCTCAAGCCTGGCGACCAGGTGAGCGTGGAGCTGCTGCCGGTGATTGTCCCGGCGGTGAACAACGAGGGCGCGGACCATCAGGTCTCCGCCGATGCGTTCCGCGCGTTCCTTGAGGGGGACAACCCGGAGCCCCTGAGTGACGTGAAGTGGGCCAGTCTCGAATCGTTCGAGGTCACCGGCACGAACCTGCGCGGATGGACGTTCCAGAAGGGCGGCGGCAAGTGCATCGCCGTGCCGGATCCGCTTTCCGAGGGTTACGGCGTCTCGTGTGGCGACGGCAAGGCCGCAGCGGCTGGCCAGGTCGCTGTCGTGTTCAACACGCCCAAAGGCACCGGCAAGCCGCAGATCGTCGGGGCACTGACTGTTCCCGGGCAGGCGGTTTCGCTCTCGGGCGCAAGCTCCAAGAGCTGGAGCAGGGCTGCCAGCGACGTCTACGCGGGATCCGCGGCGGACGGAGCGCGCCTGGTCCTCGGTGACCGTCGTGAGACGCTCAACGCGCCCACGCCCAACGGCGTGATCTTCAGGAAGTAGCTGACGCCGACTGGTCAAAGCCGTCCTGCGGAAGGTCATCTTCTGCAGGACGGTTTGGCGGCCACGACTCACGCTCAAGGCGTCGGATCTCGTTCGATCTTCGGATCGTAGGTCCAGCCCTGTCGGGCACCCTCCTCTCGGAGGTACTCGGCATCGTCTGATCCGAGGACTTCGATCGTTGCATCGTCCACGCCGTGCGGAACAAAGCCGCTCGGATCCGCGATCAGCGGATCGGTCACGCCGTCCGGAATCTCGACCTCAGCCGCCCAGAGCACGAGATTCAGCTCCTTCGGAAGGGCTTCCAGGACTACCTGTTCTGTCGCAGATAGTCCGCGGTCTGAGCGATCCACGGTCAGGCGGAGCGACCCCGTCGACGCGGTCATCGGGTACGCGCGTGCCAAGCCGTCGCTCGAGTACCAGCGAACGGTTGGCTGGGGTGCGCCAGCCGCGCGGACCCCGAAGACCAATGCACGGGTTGCCTTCTCGGTTGGATTGAAGATCATCTGCCCGGTCTCCTGGTCGATGCGTCCCGTACGCGCCTCGAGGCTGCCGTTGAGATCACTGAAGTGAGCGAAACTGGCTCCGGGTCGATCCGGGTCGCCAATCGCCTGCGCGATCTCTTCACTGCCGGCGCAGATCTTTCCGACGTTTGGTGCAGGGCTCGGCGAGGACGGACCTGCGTCTCGGGGGTCGCGCGGGCCGCCTGTGATGCAGAGCTGATTCAGTCCGTCGACATAGGCTCGCGCCTGCCAGCGCGGCGATTCGCTCTGCTCTTGGACGCTGATCGTCGCCTCCGGAGCCAGCCTGGAATCCGATTCGGGCGCCTCGCCGGCGTTCAAATACGCGAACGGTCCTACCTCTGCCACCCGCGCTACTGCCACGCTGGCGCCGGTCGCGACCAGCACGACAGACAGCAGCGGCCAGCTCAGGCGCCAACGTCTACGTGTTGGCTTGGCCGAGCGGGGAAGTCCCCGCGCAAACTCGTCCACGTACTCGCTGACGAGCCGTCTGTTTTTGTCTGCGTCCATCACTGCTCCCGCAGGGTTAGGGTGTGCTGGTCCAATCGTGCGGCGAGCGCCGAGAGCCCGCGCGACACGCGAACGCGCGCCGTCGCTTCAGTGGTACCCAGTCGCTTGGCGACGTCGGGATAGTCCAGTTCGTCGATAACTCGGGCTTGGACTGCGTCGCGCATTCCGGGTGCCAGGTCGTCCAAGGCGGTACGCAGATCCGAGCGCAAGCTGCCCAAACCTGCCTCTTCGCCGATGGCGGTCAGCAGCTCTTGGTCGGCGGGCGGCCGCTCCATCTTCATCTGGTCCAGTGCGGCACGCTCGGCGTAGCCGCGTCGGTAGTAACCCGCCAGCTGCCGGTTCGCGATCGTGTAGAGCCACGCAGCGGACTCGGCGTCGGTCGAGCCGCGAAACGACCCGCGTCCCTTGAACGCCTGCGCGAGCGTCTCGGCCCACACGTCAAGTGCAGTCTCCGGATCGGCAGTGCGCCTTGCCAGGAAGTACAAGAGCGTTTGCGCCTCGGCCCGGTAGAGCGCCTCGAACCATTCGTCGCTGCGCTGCGTCTGTCTCAGTCGCCTCATCACCTCTTCAGTGTCTCGCGCTGTCGGAGTTGTTACCTCGAGCCGACGAGCTGGACTGGCTCCGTTTCCTGGCGAAGCCTTTGCGCTGGTCTCTCCCATCCGCGTGCATCAGGTGCAGACCATCGCTGGCAGGCGACCGCAGGGGAGATGCGTGGCACGTAGCTGCGCCGAACGAGGAGGTGGGCCGACTTGGTGCCAACGCGCCATTACCTGGAGTGTTGATGCGCCAGGTCGCCGACTACAGCTCACGGCCACCTACGAGCTCGAACGCTCGCCGCGTGCTCGCACTGCCGCGACAACCACCCTTAAGCGGGCGGGCTCGGATCGACGGGCGCTGCGACAGCTTGGCTGCCGCCCTTTGTAGACAGCCCTATTGGTTTGGGTATTGCCGCCGACCCTGTCGCCCGCCAGAGCCGTATCGGGGGTCTGCTCGTCCCGGAACCCTGGTCGACCGCGCCCTGGGCGGAGGTTCGCGAAGGTTTGCTACGCCGATGCGATGGACGCATCAGCTCGTCCGCGTCCGATCGTCAGCGTCCTCGCGCCCGCGTGGACCAGTGGCGTGGGGGAAATCCGCTGGAGTTTCTCAATTCGGTGCCCCAGTCCGTCGGTGCGGGAGAGGGTGGTGAAGGGTGGTGTCGCCTTGGTTGCGCGTCGGGACCTTTCGCGGTCCAGCCTGCGGGCATGTAGCGGTCGAGCTGTTCCTCGGTCGGCTGGAGATCGTTGGAGAGTGTGGGTGGCGTAGCCAGGGGGTCGTTGGCAGCAACGTAGCCCTCGGCCCAAGCGAGGAAGGCCGCTGTCTCTGGGGCTCTGCCGTGGGTACGCCCGGCGGCTGCGCAGTACTGCCGGATCGCTTCGATGTGGTGCCAGCGTTCGGTCTGCTCGTGGAGGTAAGCAACGCGGTGAGCCTCGACGAACTGCTGTCGAGCAGCCGCGACGTGTTGCTCCCACAAACGCCTCCGCTGTTCGGCTGCCAGGCGCTCGCGTTCGGCTTGATCGGCCGCTGCTCGGCGGCGCCGTTCCTTCTCTCGCGCGACGAGCAGGACGCGCCCCTCGATCTCGTGAAAGAGCGCACTCAACCGATCTTCGATTCGCTGGGACTGTCCGTCAGACCAGCGGTGCTGGCGGCCTGCGAGGTCCCACTCGTGGGTCACGGCGATCTGTAGCTGGAGTTGTCCGGTTCCTTCGGCGTCGTAGCGGCCGGACGGAGCGTCGCGGTCGCGCGTATTCCACTGAGACCAGCGCCGGGCCCGTTCGACCTCAATCTCCCAGGAGCCCCGCGACTTGACGCCCTTCTCTTGGAGCCGAATGATCAGGCGGTAGTCGGGCGTCTGAATCGTGAAGTGTCCGTCCCGAACAGGAGACCAGACGGTGTCGCCGTAGCCGTTCTCCGAGGCGGTCGAGGCTTCCGGCTGCCAACCGCGCCGCTCGGCCTCGATCGCGATCGCGTGCACGATGCGGACCGCGCGCGGTAGCTGCGCCCTTGAGACCTCGTGTCGCTGAGACCGATCGCGAAGTGCCGCGCAACAGGGTGGTACCGACGAATCGTCTCGGGGACTTTGACGGCGATCGGATCACCCGTGTCGGACACCAGATGAGGCGGCGCCTTCTCGATCCTTAGCTCGATCTCGTCTGCGAGCCGATTCACGACCAACCATGTGCCCGGCGGCAGCAGTCCCTGGTGCTCGGCCATGCGAGCACGAACCTCCCAGTCTTCCGCGTTTGGGGTTGCGGAGGTTCGTCGGGGAAGCCGAAGTACCCCTCCTGCAGACACAATGTCCTCGACGAGACCCTTGACCTTGGGAGGTTCGCGGCGGGCAATCGGCGGGTTGTCGCGGTCCACCCGGCGTAGGTAAGCCCGGCCAGCTGGCGTCGCCTTCGCCGACCACCTCGGTCCACGCCCTTGGGTGGTCACCAGGCCGCGACGGCGCAGCGCTGCTGCGCTGATGCGGTGAAAATCGCCAACCATCTCGCCGTCTGTGCAGCCGCCCGCGATCCAGCGCAGGACGGCGATCTGTGTCTCGGTGAGGGTCTTCGGTTGGGCCATTTACCGAGAATTTCAGCGGGCCGTGGAAAAAAAAATCGACTTCGCGTCCGCTGCGCTGCTTTGCGCACCTCTGACGTCGATAGTGCGCAGCCCGGGTCTCGCAGCGCGTCGATCACCTGATCGGTTGTCCAGCCGTGTCGAAGGCCGGTGGACTCGGGTGCCGGAGCATCATGTCGTAGCGACCCCATCGATCGCCCGCGTGAGTTCCGTCAGGCACCGAACCATGGTTCGGTTCGTAGTGGGATCCGCTAGGTGCCTAGGCGGAATCCAACTTTCCCTCCGAACGCAACGCAGCCGCTGACTTCCTGACCAAGGCTCGCATCGCGGGGTTCATCAGCATTTCCAGCAGAGCCTCGACTTCCTTGGCTACATCCCCAGGGTTCGCAGGATGTCCTAGCCGACCATCTGTGGAGCCGAGGTGAGCCGCAATGAGAGTTCGAGCGAGATCATGATGGAGGGCGTCTTGGCGGCCGTAGCTGCCGGGCGCCGCCTTGAGATCGCTGAAGATGTCCGGCGGGGCATCGCCCGAAAGGCCCAGGTGGGCGGGACGCCGTACCGAGCGCCGATTGGCTACGTCAACGTTTCCAAGATTCACGACGGCCGAGAAGTTCGCGACGTCGCTCTGGACCCTGTTCGCGCGCCGCTCATCCGCGAGCTATTCGAGCTGTACGCCAGCGAGAGCTATTCGCAGCTTGAGCTTGCGGCGATCATGGAGGTCCGAGGACTCAGGTCGCGCCCGACACCAAAGACCCCCGCTCAAGTCCTGACCCCGAACCGGCTGTCCTCGATCCTGCGGAACGAGTACTACCTCGGCAAGGTGACGATCAACGGGAAGCCATTCGAAGGTCGGCACGAAGCGCTGGTGTCACTCGAGACGTTCCAGACCGTGCAGCGCATCTTGGAGTCTCGGCGCCAGAACGGCGCCCGAGCTTGGAAGCACCACCACTACCTCGCGGGCTCCTTGTTCTGCGGCCAGTGCAGCGGGCGACTGCTCTATAGCCGCAACCGCGGCAAGAGCGGAACGGTTCACGAATACTTCGTCTGCATCGGCAAAACCACAGGCTCCTGCCAACAGCCGTACCACCGACTCCACGACATCGAGGACGCCGTCCACGAGCACTACGCGACCGTCTCACTCACGCCAAACGAACGGCAAGACCTCGGCAGCCGTCTTCGTGCCCAGCTTGAGGAACTCTCGGGTGTGAGCCAGGAGCAACTCACGACCTCCGAAAGATCTCTCGGAGAGGTGACGGCGAAACAGCGCAAGCTCCTGGAGGCGTTCTACGCCGACAGCATCGGTCCCGACTTGTTTCACCGCGAGCAGAAGCAACTGCGAGACGAGCAGGCGGCATGCGAACGCGTTATCGAGAGCTTGCAGGCGGACCTGGAGGCCGTCGAGGCCAATGTGGTGATGGCTCTCGACTTGCTCGTGGCACCGGACGATGCCTACGAGCGTGCGGCAGGCGCTCAACGCAACCTGATGAATCAGGGCTACTTCGCTGCGCTGTACGTCGACCAGGGCGAGGTAGTCGGAAGCGAGGTGGATCCCCTCTTCAGCGACCTACTCGCGTTGCAGAGTCAGCGGTTGCGCGACAAGCGAGAGAATGCCGCGCCACGGCGATCGGCAGGCCTGAACCAAAACGACCCCCGACCCTTTTCAGGGTCAGGGGTTCCAAAGTCGGATAGATGGTACCCCCGGAGGGATTCGAACCCCCGACCCGCAGAGTAGAAATCTGCCGCTCTATC
>JAEMRJ010000129.1 GCA_016463365.1 Thermoleophilaceae bacterium
GACGTCGCCAAGATCGCCGAGGAGCGCAAGCCCAAGCTGATCGTCGCCGGCTGGAGCGCCTACCCGCGCCAGCTCGACTTTGCGGCCTTCCGCGAGATCGCCGATTCTGTCGGCGCATTGTTGATGGTCGACATGGCGCACTTCGCCGGGCTCGTGGCCGCAGGCGAGCACCCCTCGCCGGTGCCGCATGCAGACGTCGTCACCACCACGATCCACAAGACGATCGGCGGCGGTCGCAGCGGAATGATCCTCGCCAAAGAAGAGCACGGCAAGGCGATCAACTCGGCAGTCTTCCCCGGTCAGCAGGGCGGACCGCTGATGCACATCATTGCCGGCAAGGCCGTGGCCTTCAAGATCGCCGCCAGCGACGCGTTCAAGGAACGCCAGCAGCGCACCCGCCGCGGCGCCGCGATCCTCGCCGAGAAGATGCTCGGCAAGGGCGTCAACGTCCTGACCGGCGGCACCGACGTACACCTGGTGCTCGCCGACCTGCAGGGCAGCACGCTCAACGGCCAGGAGGCCGAGGACCGCCTGCACGAGATCGACATCACGGTCAACCGCAACTCGATCCCGTTTGACCCGCTTCCGCCGGCCGTCAGCAGCGGCCTGCGCATCGGCACGCCGGCCCTGGCCACGCGTGGCTTCCAGGACGACGACTTCGCCGAGGTCGGCGATGTGATCGCCACGGCGCTCGCCGCCGAGCAGTGGAACGACGCGCTTCGCGGCGAACTGCGCGGCCGCGTGACGGCGCTTGCGGACAAGTATCCGCTGTATGAGTACATCGGGTCGCCCACGACGGTCTAGTCCCGCCCGACCGCTGCGCCACAATCAAGCGCAGCGCCCGTGTCCCTCGAACTGCAAGCACTCTCAGCCTTCGCCATCGCGACGATCGTCACCTTCGCGGTGACGCCGCTCGCCGCGAAGCTCGCCTTCCGCGTCGGCGCGGTCGCGCACGTCAGCGAACGTTCGCTGCACGATCACGACATGCCGAGTCTTGGAGGGCTGGCGATTCTGTCGGGCCTGCTCGTCTCGTCGCTGATCTTCTTGCCCGAGAGCGCCGAGACCAAGGGGATCATCGCCGGCGCGCTCGTGATCGCAGCGGTCGGCACGCTCGACGACATCTTCGATCTTCCGCCGTGGCTGAAGTTGATCGGTCAGTTCTGCGGAGCGGCGATTCCGGTGTTCTCCGGCGTCGTCGTCACAAACTTCACGCTTCCGTTCATCGACCCTGTCGACCTTGGCGTCTGGGCTGAGCCGTTGACGATGCTCGGAATCGTCTTCATCATCAACATCGTCAACTTGACCGACGGGGCCGACGGCCTGGCCGCCGGGGTCTGCTTCATCGGAGCTGCGACCTTCGCGATCATCACGCTCTCACTCAACCGCGACGCCGCCGGCATCCTCGCGGCTGCGACCGCCGGGGCCTCGCTCGGCTTCCTCTTTCACAATTTCTATCCGGCGACGATCTTCATGGGCGATGCGGGCTCAAACCTGCTCGGCTACCTGCTTGCCTGCATCGCGATCCAAGGTGTCCTGAAGACTGCCGCTGCCGTGGCCCTTTTCTTCCCGCTGGTGATCCTCGCGGTGCCGATCCTTGACACCGGGTTTGTAGTCGCGAAGCGCCTGAAGTACGGCAAGCCGATCTACACGGCCGATCGATGGCATTTTCATCATCGCTTCGTGAACATCGGGTTCTCGCAGCGGCGGACCGTTCTGTATCTGTACGCATGGACCCTCTGCCTGGCCGGGATGGCGCTGGCGCTGCGCTTCATCCCCTACACAGATGGTCACGGCAACCTTGACACCGGTTGGTCGCTGGTCCTTGCCGGAATCGGCGTGCTGGTGCTGATCGCGAGCTTCTACCTGGTGGTCGTGCTCGAGATCCTCAAGTTGCGCCGCTTCTCCGGTCGCAGACGAAAGAAGTCCACGCCGCAGGAAGTGGATGCGGCGGTTGCCGAACAGCTTGCCACCGGCGACTTCCCGGCGATCGAACGCGACTAGCTAGTCGATGACGTAGGTCTTGCGCTCTGGCTTCTCGATGAAGTCGAGCATGATGCCGCCGACCAGCATGTTCGCGATCCAGAGAATGAATGCAGCGCCGATCGTCTTCCAGAAGCCGAAGAGATCAAACGGCGGGACGAGCAAACTGGTCACCCAGAGCATCAGTGCGTTGATCAGCCAGATGAACAAGCCGAGCGTGACGACGATGAACGGCAGCGACAACAGGTAGAAGACCGGGCGGATGAAGAGGTTTGCAGCCGCCAGCACCAGGGCGGCGATCACAAGGTTGAAGTAGCTGTCGCCGTAGGTCACCAGGTCGAGCAGCGATGCGACCCAGAGCCCGAGCAGGCACACGACGCCCGTCGCGAGGATCCGGACGAGGCTCCCGGGGTTCTTGCGCGTCTCATAAGTGACTGCCGTGGCCATGCCGCACAGGCTACATGTCGTCGTAGGCAAACACCCCGAAAAAGCGCGTTACAAAGCGCACTAGAACACTTTGTGCGATGTTGTATCTTTCTCACCAGAGCTTGATTGGCATGTGATCTCACCGTCCTGCCGCGGCCGTTGCCCAGACGGCGAAAAGCGAGCTCAGAACATCCCCATGAACTTCTCTTCCCACAACGATGGATCTTCTGCGCGCAATTATGCAGACTGCTTCGCGCTCGCTCAGCGTCGCAACCGTGCAGATCGCGCGGAGCGCCCACGTTGTGGCGAGGCCCGTCTGAGCGAAAGGCGCGGCGACAACTCGGCGCGCGGTCGCGACGGGCACGGCCCGCGCGGAAACGACACATGTCCTCCGCAGTCGTAGCCGAAGGTCACCATTCCGGCCCGGGCTCAGCCGGACCGAACGCCATGCGCACTCTGCTCAAGTTCCCCGACTTCATCGCCCTCGGCATCGCGCTTCCGATTTTCATCATGGCCGACCTTCCGATCGTCGGCTGGGTCGTCGCCGCAGTCACCTGGTTCGGCAGCTCGGCGCTGATCATCTTCATGCAGATGCGTGCGGCCCAGGCGACTGAGCCGCGCCACCAGGTCGGACTGGTCGTCGGCGGCTCGCTGGCTCGCGCCTGGATCGCCGCAGCCGGAATCCTCGCCGCCTACCTGATCGGCGGAGACGAAGCCGGCCTGGCCTGCGCGCTCCTGATGATCGGCCTCTTCACGATCTATTTCTTCAACAAGATGATCACCCATCTGATCTCGACTCCAGCCCCGAAGGCCTGAAGGAGCCCCAGTTGACCCGTATTCGCCGTCAGTTCTCCGCAATCGCATTCGCTCTGATGACAGCAGTCATCATGCCCGCCGCAGCGTTCGCGTCAGAGAACGAAGATTTCAAGCCGCAGAACGAGTTCAAGCTCGACCCGTGGGTCGAGCTTGAGGTCTTCGGCATCGACATGTCGATCAACAAGGCCGTCTTCATGGTCTGGCTTGCCTGCGGACTGACGCTCTTCACCATCTGGTTCGTCTCGCGCAAGATGTCCGACCCCACTTCACGCGACAAGCCCGGCAGGATCCAGGCCGCAGTCGAAATCTTCTACGACGTCGCCGCAAACACAGTCACCAAGCGCAACATCCACGACGAGAAGGTCGCCAAGCGTTGGTTCCCGTTCCTCGCAACGATGTTCCTCTTCATCTGGTTCTGCAACGCCGTCGGATTCATCCCGCTGCCGCTCAACACCGAGCACACGGTCGAGGTGTTCGGCGTGAACATGCCGACCTTCGCGCTCTACGCGGCAACAGCAAACGTCGCGATCCCGCTGACGCTGGCTCTGATGGTCTGGATCGGCGTCCAGGTCGAGGGCGTGAACGCCAAGGGTCCGATCGGCTACGTCAAGGGCTGGGTCCCCGCCGGCACACCGAAGGTCATCCTTCCCATCATCTTCCCGGTCGAGGCGCTGTCGAAGTTCCTGCAGCTCGTCTCGCTGACTGCCCGACTCTTCGCCAACATGCTCGCGGGACACATGATCATCCTGATCATGGGCGGAGGAATGGTCGTGCTGCTCGGGATTCCCTACATCTTCCCGCTGACCGTCCCGCTCGCCATCTTCATCTACTTCCTGGACGTGATGCTCGTCACCACGCTTCAGGCGTTCATTTTCGCAACTCTCTCAGCCATCTACATCGGGGACGCAGTCTCCGACAGCCACTAACAGGAGTCATTCCAACAATGAGCAACATCGCACCTATCATCGCCGCCGGCACCGAAAGCGTCGACGCTGCGAAGGCACTCGCACTCGGTCTGGGCACCGGCCTCGGAGCCATCGGCCCGGGCGTCGGCGTCGGCTACATCTTCGGTAAGACGATTGAGTCGATCACGCGTCAGCCCGAGATGAAGGACGAAATCATGGGAACCATGTGGATTGGTTTCGCTCTGACCGAGGCCATCGTGTTCTACGCACTGGTCATGTCATTCGTCGCCTTCTTCATCGCCTAGGGAGAACCCCGGAAACGAAGGTCACACCGTGATTCACGCAATTGCCACAACCGTAATTCCGTTCGCCGCAGAGACTGCCGGTGCAGAGGAAGAGAGCGGCACGTTCCTCGTCAGCCCAGGTATCGGTCTGATGATCTGGGTGCTGCTCACCTTCGGCATCACGTTCCTGATTCTGCGCAGCGCCAAGGGCTTCGGCTTCGGCCGGATCACTGAAGCGCTCGAGCGTCGTCAGAACATGATCTCCGAGTCGATCTCATACGCCGAGACGACGCGAAAGGAAGCCGACGACCTGCTCGCCGACTACCGCCAGCGTCTGACCGAGGCACGCGCCCAGGCCGACGAAATCGTCGCCCGTGCTCGTACCGCCGCCGACCAGCGCGAGGCTGACGCGCAGGCCAAGGCTGCCGTTGAGCGCGAAGAGCTGCTCAAGCAGACGCGCAACGAGATCCAGCTCGAGACCCAGAAGGCGCTGCAGGACCTGCGTCGCGAAGTCGCGAGCATGACGGTCCAGGCAACGGAGAAGGTCACGCGCAAGACACTGACCGGCGACGACCAGCAGCGTCTGGTCGAAGAAGCGCTCAGCGAGGTCGATTTCTCGGCCCTGAGCGGGAACGCGTCGCAGAACTAAGGGGTTACGGAGCGCACGATGGAAGAAATCGCACGCATCTACGCGACCTCGCTGTTCGAGGCTGCAGAGGGCCGCGGCAAGATCGATTCGATCAAGCTGCAGCTCGAGCAGTTCACTGACGCGCTGGACAGCAATGACGAACTGCAGCTTTTCCTGTTTTCGCCATATTTCTCCGGCGAAGAGAAGGCCGCGGGCATCGACCGCATCGTTTCTGACGCAGAGCCGGAGTTCGTCAACTTCCTCAAGCTGCTCGCAGAGCGCCACCGCCTGCCGGCCCTGCCGCGCATGCGCAACCAGTATCAGGCCCTCTGGGCCGAGCACAACCAGCTCCTTCCGGTCACAGTCACAAGTGCCGTGAGCCTGGCGCCAGAGACGATCGCGAAGATCGCCTCGAGCGTGGAGCAACAGACCGGCCGCAAGGTCGAACTGACGGACACAGTCGACGACTCGATCATCGGCGGCCTCGTCCTTCAGGTAGGAAACATGGTTCTCGACGCGTCCATCAAGGGACGTCTCGAGCGCCTTCGCAAGCAAGTAACGGCTGCGGCCGCCTAACCCAACGAAACGTTTTCAGGAGTCTTCACGTGGAGATCAAGCCCGACGAAATCACAAGCATTCTGCGCAGCAGGATCGAAGGCCTCGAAGCCGGCGACGCTGACCTCTCTGAGGTCGGAACCGTCCTTTCTGTCGCCGACGGAATCACGCGCATCCACGGCCTTGACAACGTCATGGCACTCGAAATGCTCGAGCTGCCGCACGGAGTCATCGGCCTGGCACTGAACCTCGAGGCCGACAACGTCGGTGCCGTGCTCTTCGGTGAATGGGACAAGATCGAAGAAGGCGACACCGTCAAGCGCACGGGCAAGCTCTTCCAGGTGCCGGTCGGCCGCGAAC
>JAEMRJ010000130.1 GCA_016463365.1 Thermoleophilaceae bacterium
CCGACGAGCCGCCGCCGCGCAACGATGTCGAGCTCTTGAAGTTTGCGACCGCGCGCCTGGGCAACCGCGTGATCGACGCGATCAACGTGACCGCCGGCTACGAAAATGCTCCGCCGCTGTTTGAAGAGGTGACCTGGCGACTCGGGCCCGGCGAGCGCAGCGCGCTGGTCGGCGTCAACGGCGCGGGCAAGACGACGCTGCTGAAGCTGATGGCCGGTGAGTTTCCGCCGCAGAAGGGCTCGGTCAAGCAGGGCCTGACGATCCGCGTCGCCCAGCTCGGCCAGCACGCCGAGCAGCTCAACGAAGATCGCAGCGTGCTCGAGTCGCTCGAGGACGCGAAGCTCGTCTCCAACCTCTCCGACGGCACCGAGATCACCGCCGGAATGCTCTGCGACCGCTTCGGCTTTCGCGGCGGCCGCGGGCGCACGCTCGTGAAGGACCTCTCCGGCGGCGAGCGCAGGCGCCTGCAGCTGATGCGTCTGATGATGGGCGAGCCCAACGTCCTGCTGCTCGACGAGCCGACCAACGATCTCGACATCGACACGCTGACCGCGCTTGAGGATCTTCTCGACAGCTGGCCCGGGACGCTGATCGTCGTCAGCCACGACCGCTATTTCGTCGAGCGCGTGACCGACAACGTCTACGGCCTGATGGGCGACGGCAAGCTGCGCCACCTGCCGCGCGGGATCGATCAGTACGTCGCCGAACGCCGCGCGGCAGGGAGCGAGGGCGCGGCCGAGTGGGGGGCCGGGGCCGCCGGCCAGAAGGCCGTGACGCCCGGCGCGCAGCTGATGGCCGAGCGCAAGGAGGCCAAGCGCTTGCAGAAAGAGCTGCGCCGGATCGAGCGCGAGCTCGAGAAGCTCACAACTCGCGAAACCGAACTGCACGAACTGCTCGTCGAGCACGCGACCGAGTACGAGAAGATCGCTCCGCTCCAGAACGAGCTGAGCGAAGTCACGGCTCAAAAAGACGCGCTGGAAGCCGCGTGGCTCGAGCACTCTGAGCAACTGGAACACAGCAATTAATAGGTAGGTTGATGAACCTAGTTCGCTAGTCCGCGATCTGGTCAACCGAAGTTGCGATTGAGACGAAACAGGAACTATGAACTCGTTCGCTCACTTCCCCTCACACTCGCTGGAGCGCAAAGACGCTTCTTCCCTGAGCAGTCACTTCACGCTTGAAACCGCCATCGCGTTTCTGATTGCCGCGTTGATCGCAGTGCTGATTTCCGGGGCGCTCGTGTACAACTCGATGACCAACGAGATCTCAAGCCTTCAGACAGCGCAGGTTGCGGCCCAGCAGAAGAACGTTCAGAGCAACGCGTTCTCTGCATGTGTCGAGAACAACCCTGGCGTCCCCATCATCAAGTGCCGCGAAGCGTCTTCGACCTTCGCCGCCGTGGACCCCCAGCCGGCCGCGTTCGACAAGGCCGTCGCTTTCATCTACGCGCCCTAGCTCAGGCTACGCGGCGAGCGCCGGGCCGAGCAGCTTGCTCAGGGCCGGATCGCCGACCTTCTCGAGCAGTTCGGAAATGTCATCCGCGTAGTCGGCGGATGACGCTTCAGCAATGAAGGATCTACGCACTGCGGGCTTGGCGCGCAGCAGCGCTGCCGCGCCTCCGGAGGGGTCGTCGGCCAGGCAGATCGCCGGCACTGCGATGTACCACAAGTCGTTTTCCTGCACGACGGTGAGCAGCTCGTCGAGCGTCGAATCGCTCAGCAGCATCGCCTCGGAGACGATGCGCCGGAACTCTTCGAGGTTCATGTGGCTCATCAGGTCGAGCGCCTCGAACCACATCTGCTGATCTGCGGCGGTGTTGACGAGCGAGCGGATGCGCGCATCGCTGAGCATCGCCACGCCGACCCCGAGCCGTTCCTTGTCCTCGACCATGAAAGAGCTCAGCAGGATGTCAACGTCGCCGGCAAGATCGAGCGCGTGCTCCATCACGTCGTCTTCGACGAATGCGATCAGCTGACCGATCGCCACGTATTCCTTGCGCCGGATCAGTTCGTCGGCAATCTCCATCGAGATCTCTCGCGGGGTCTCTGAGAAAAGCGGCTTGATGCGGCGCGGGTCGGCCTGGATCGCCGTGTCGCAGACAAACTCGATCGGCAGCCGCTTGAGGACGTTGACGGCGTGTCCGGAATCGATCTGACCGACAACCCGCGCGGCGAGGATCGGGCCGATCGCCTCCTGCGTGATCTTTGCGATCACCGACGTCGGCATGATGTTGGCGAGTTTGGCCAGACGCCGGAGCGAAGAATCTTCTGCGAAGTAGACCTCGACGAGTTGCTGGCGGAATTCGTAGAGCGCTTCGGGCGAAAGCTCGCCGAGGAACGCGATGTCTTCCTCGCCGACGCCCATCAGGTTGGCGATGCGCAGCACTTCAGCGCGGGAGTCGGGCGCGACGCTCAGTGGTCGCTCCCGAGAATCTTGCGGACGGTTCCGCGCAGTGGCCGGGGGACCAGCATCGCGACATCCTCTTCGGCTGCGGCGACGGACGCCTCGTGCAGCTCGATCGACTCGACGAGCAGGCGGTTGAGCGTGGCGAGGTCGGCAGCCGACAGATCGTTGAGTTCACGCGGCGGCGTGTCACCAAGCGTTTCCGCCAGCTCGTTGAATCCCTTCTTCGACGTCGTCCCCATGCTCAGTTGACCTATCGACAGGTTACGCCTGTGCGCTTGAACCGATGTGTGATTGTGCGCAACGTGCAGGGACATTTGCGGGCGGACCTAAACTGCGTCCAATGGCCCGACTGCCTGAAGGGGATCCGGCGCCGCGGGACGGCGCGCTGCCGGCGGAGTCGCTGAGCGGTCTGAAGGGGCGACCGTTCGGGATCTACATCCACGTTCCCTTCTGCGCCACGCGCTGCGGGTACTGCGACTTCAACACGTATGTTGCGGGCGAGGACGGATCTGCACAGAGCGGCTACCTGGCCGCCGCGATCGCCGAACTTGATCTTGCGCAGCGCGTGATCGGCGACGACGCGCCCGAAGTTGACACGGTCTTCGTCGGCGGCGGCACACCGACGATCCTCATGGCTGAGGATCTCGCCGCGCTGCTCGACGCCGTGCGCGAGCGCTTCGGGCTCGCCGACGACGTGGAGGTCACTACGGAGGCCAACCCGGAGTCGGTCGACCCGGAGAAGTTCGCCGCTCTGCGCGAGGCCGGATTCACCCGGGTGTCGCTGGGCATGCAGTCCGCTGTTCCTTCAGTGCTCAAGACCCTCGATCGCGTTCATACGCCCGGCCGTCCCGAGGAGGCAGTGCGCGAGGCGCGCGCCGCGGGCTTCGAGCAGGTCAGCCTCGATCTCATCTACGGCACCCCCGGCGAGACCGCCGACGACTGGCGCGCGAGCCTGGACGCTGCGCTCTCGGCAGAGCCCGATCACATCAGCACGTACTCGTTGATCGTCGAACCCGGCACGCGTATGGCCGCGCAGGTCGCGCGCGGCGAGCTGATCGTCCCCGGCGAGGACACGATCGTCGATCGCTTCGAAACCGCCGAGCGCGTGCTGGCGGACGCCGGGATGGACTGGTACGAGACCTGCAGCTGGGCGACCGGCGCCGAAGCCCACTGCCGCCACAACCTCGGCTACTGGTCCGGCGGCAACTGGTGGGGGATCGGGCCGGGATCGCACAGCCACATCAGCGGCGTGCGGTGGTGGAACGTGCTGCATCCTCGGGCCTGGGGTGAAATGGCGAAGAATGGAATCTCGCCGGCGGCCGCGCGCGAAATCCCGGACGCAGAATCCCAGCGGCTCGAAGCCGTCATGCTCGGCCTGCGACTTCGCGCGGGCGTGGCGCTTGCCGAATTGACCGACGACGGCCGAGCGGCCGCCTCAGAGCATTTGAACGGAGGGCTGCTTGAGGCGGCCGACTACGAGCGCGGCCGCGCCGTGCTGACGCTCAGGGGCCGACTGATGGCCGATCCCGTGACGGTGGATCTCGCCGAGTAACCGGCGAGTGTTCAGCCCTGGGCTGTTCAGGACCGTCAGCAAGGGCACCTGGTTCTGGGTGCTTGACAAGTAGCGCCGAGCCGAATATGCGATCCTCGGGCGGTGCAGGCACCGCCCGAAATCGTTAATGCGCTGAACGAGCGCGAGCCGCTCTTTCACAATGCTCCTCCGGGAGCGGATCGCGAGTACCTCGAAGCGCTGATCACCGAGGACTACATCGAGGTCGGCGGATCCGGGCGGATCTATTCGCGCGAGCGCGTGATCGAGACGGTCGTCGATCGATACGAACGCAATGAGCCAGCGGTCGAGTACGACGTCGATGAGTTTGCCGTCCGCGAGATCGCGCCGCACGCGTATCTGACGACCTACACGCTCAGCCAGCCCGACGGGCATGAAACGCGCGTGACCCGTCGGTCGACGATCTGGACCAACGCGACGGGCGAGTGGCAGGTTGTCTACCACCAGGGGACCGTCGTCGCGCCGTAGTCAGGCGACGGCGCCGATGTTCAGGCGCACGGTTTCGTCGCCTGAGAGCTCCAGCCGGCCCAGCACTTCGAGGCCGAGCGCGATGACCCCGGCGTTTGTGCGGTCGTAATCCTGCGCATTCCAGCCGTGCGGTGTCACGCGATCTATTCTAACGTACGTTTGTACGTGAAAACGTACAAGCCCCGCTCCTCAGGGGTACTGGAAATACGCGCTAAACTTCACGAACCTCGTCCCTACCCGGCCGGGGTGTTTTTTTGAGGTCTGCCCTTTCTCGCCTTGTGCTTCGTTAATTCATGCACGGCAACGATCGTTCCGGCAGGCTCCCATCACGAACTTAGACCGATTGAGATATGGCACGCGGAGACGTAAGAATCGCTGTGACGCTCGCCTGCGAAGAGTGCAAGCGCCACAACTACCAGACAAATAAATCGAAGCGGAACAACCCGGACCGCATCGAAATGAAAAAGTACTGCCGCTGGTGCGGCGGACAGCGCCCGCACAAGGAGACGAGGTAGTCCCCGGTGGCGCGCAACCGCCAAAAAGCCAAGCAGCGCAAGGCAAAGGCCGAGGCGAACGCCGGTAAGTCCGGCGCGCCCGCAAACGGCGCAGCCGATCCCGTCGGCGCGCCGCCGACCGACGAGGGCACCGTCAAGGCTGCCGCATCAGTCGACGCCGCCGAAGAGATCAAGCGCACAGCCAAGCTCAAGCCCGAGCCCGCAAAGTCCCAGCCCAAGGCCGCCAAGGACGCAAAGCCGGTCAAGGAAAAGGGCCGCCTGCGCACCTTCCTGCGTTCTTCATGGGCTGAGCTCCGCCGCGTCCAGTGGCCGGACCGCAAGCAGCTGACGACGATGACGACGATCGTCATCGGCTTCGTGATCATCGCCGGCGCGTACCTCGGCGCGATCGACTACGTCGCCAACCAAATCGTCGACTTCATCGTTTTCTAGGTCCCACTGAAAGAATTTCCCAATGTTTTCCTGGTACGCAATCAACACATACTCCGGTCACGAGAACAAGGTCAAACAGAACCTTGAGCACCGCATCGTCTCGATGAACCAGCGCACGGCCATCCGCCGCATCGTGATCCCGACCGAGACCGTCACCGAGGTCAAGGACAACAAGAAGGTCGACAAGGAAGTCCGCACCATGCCGGGCTACCTGCTCGTCAACATGGAGGTCAACGAAGACTCCTGGGGCGTGGTCAAAGGAACTCCCGGCGTGACCGGATTTGTCGGCAACCAGACCGACCCGGTGCCGCTCGCACAGTCCGAGGTCGACCGCCTGCTCGCGAACGCCAACGTCCAGGCCAGCAGCACGCAGGGTGCGGGGTCCGGCGGTTCGGGCGGAGCAGCCGCAAAGTCGCAGCCCGCGGCCCCCGAGTTCAGCATCGGCGAGACCGTCAAGGTCGTCTCCGGTCCGCTGTCAGATTTCTCCGGCGAGATCGCCGAAATCAACGAGGACGCGCACAAACTCAAGGTGCTCGTCTCCATCTTCG
>JAEMRJ010000131.1 GCA_016463365.1 Thermoleophilaceae bacterium
GCGTGGGGTTCACGAAGATCGTCACGACCGTCACGCCGTTCTCGGCGACGCTGCGGTCGACGAGCGAAAGGTGACCTTCGTGCAGCGCGCCCATCGTTGGCACCAGACCGATGCTGCGGCCGGACAGGCGCGCGGCGTCGAGTTCGGCGCGCAGTTCATCCAACGTCGTCAGCGTGCGCATGACGTCTCCTGTGGGAAGCGGTGGGTGTTGTTCGATGTCATCTTCGTTCCAGTTCTTGCGATACCGGACGAAATACATTGCCGCTCTGACCTGCGGCTGGCTCGGGTCTTTCGAGTCCGTCCCTTGTGGGTGACGGCTACTGCGGAAATTGTACTGCGCAGTCGAGACGAGGGCAAGCACAAAATTGCTTATCTGCACCACTCGTGTCACTAGGTACATTCGTGCCTGTGAAGGCAGTATCGATCACCGAGACTTTCAACACGGCTTCGCCCGACGAGACCGCTGAAATCGCGACTAGCTTCGCCGAGCGGCTTTCGCCTGGCGATATCGTCGTTTTGCAGGGGGAACTGGGAAGCGGAAAAACGGTCTTCGTTCGCGGAGCGGCTCACGCGCTTGGTTTCGCGGGCCGGGTGACGAGTCCAACTTTTGCGATCGGCAACGTCTATTCCGGGGACCGGGCAGAGATCGCGCACCTCGATCTTTACCGCCTCGGAGAGATCGACGTTGGCGACGAAGCGGTGCTTGACGACTTTCTCACGCCGGAACGCATTGCCTTTGTGGAGTGGCCGCACGACGAGCTGGCCGACGCCGAGAGGCTCCGCGCGGTGATCGCGCTCGAGCACGCCGGAGAGGATCAGCGCTCGATCGAGATTCGTTGGATGGGGGAGCAGCCGTGATCGAACTTGCCTTTGACACGGCGACCGCCGCCTGCACAGTTGCGCTGCGGCGCGATGACGGCGAGTTGTTCGAGATCACTCCGCCGCCCGCAAGGCTGACTGAGCGGCCGGCGCACACGACCGAGCTCCTCCCGGCGATTCTTGAAGTAGCTGCGAGGGCGGGCGTTGCACTTGGGGATGTAGATCGACTGGCCGTTGGGATCGGGCCCGGTGCATTTACCGGGCTGCGAATCGGCGTCGCCACTGCCCGCGCAATCGCGACCGCGAATGAGATCGGTCTCACACCGATCTCATCGCTCTCAGCTCTTGGCTCGGACGACGTCACACCGGTGATCGACGCGCGGCGCAATGAGTTCTTCTTTCGCATCGCCGGCGACGATCGGTTGGCTGGCCCGGAACGGGCAGTCGCTGAGATCTCGATGGGCGGCCTGCCCGCCGTTGGTGACGGCGCGATCAAGTTGCGCGAGGAGCTGACGGCACACGGTGCCCTCGTCGCTCCGGATGACGATCCGATTCACCTCGTGAGCGCCGCGACCATGCTTGACCTCGCACGCCGGATCACTCCACTCGCGCCAGACGAAATCGTCCCCAACTACATCCGCCCGCCCGACGCCAAGGTCAGCTCGCGAGAAAGCTGGCTCGTGGGGGCCGCAAAGTGAACGCCCAACCGCAGCAGAGTTTTGAGATCCAGCGCATGGAAATGCAGGACATCGCCGACGCGCTGAAGATCGAGCATCAGTCGTTTCCCACCCCGTGGTCATCGGCGATGTTCGTGCTCGAACTTTCACGAGCCAGCAGCATCTGTCTGAGCGCAAAGGACGACGACGTGCTGATCGGATACATGATCGCCGCACGCTACGCGCAGGTCTGGCACATCATGAACGTGTCGGTCGACCCCGCAAACCGCCGCGGCGGAGTGGGCAGCGCGATGATTCACGAGCTCTTCCGCATTGCCGACGGCGAGCGCACGCATTACACGCTCGAAGTGCGGGTCTCAAACGAGGGCGCGATCCGCATGTACGAGGAGTGTGGCTTTCGTGAGGCTGGCGTCAGGCCCGGCTATTACGCAGACAACAGGGAAGACGCCCTGATCATGTGGCGCAGCACCGACCGGGATTTTGTACCGCCCAACGCATCCAACCCGACCAGTTGGAAGGGTCATCGATGATCCTCGCGATCGAGACATCCTGCGACGACACCTGTGCCGCAGTGGTGACGCGCGACGGGGTCGTGCTGTCAAACCTGATCTCGTCGCAGATGGACCACGACCGCTTCGGCGGCGTCGTCCCGGAGGTCGCGTCCCGTCGCCACCTTGAGCTGCTCGATGATGTCGTCACCGCTGCTCTCAGCGACGCCGATGTGACGCTGGGCCAGCTCGATGCCGTCGCAGTCACGCGCGGTCCAGGACTGATCGGCGCGCTGCTCGTCGGATTCTCATACGCCAAATCGTTGGCGGCGGCCGCCGGCAGGCCACTGATTCCGGTCGACCACCTGCAAGGCCACATCTCGGCGAACTTTCTCGAGCCTGAGCCACTCGATCTGCCGTTTCTCTGTCTTGTCGCCAGCGGCGGCCACACGTTCCTTGCAAAGGTCACCGAGCGCGAGGGCTACGAGATCCTCGGCGAGACGACCGACGACGCCGCAGGGGAGGCCTTCGACAAAGGCGCGCGACTGCTGGGACTCGGCTACCCCGGCGGCGCGGCGCTCGACGCGCTGGCACGGCAGGGCGACCCGACGGCCTACGACTTTCCGCGCAGCTACATCGGCGAACTCGACTTCTCGTTCAGCGGAATCAAGACGTCGCTGCTCTACAAATTGAAGGCGTTGCCCGAGGGCGAATTCGACGGCGCGAAGGCAGACTTCGCCGCCAGCTATCAGGCGGCTGTGGTGGAGATGCTCGTGCAGCGCGTGCGCAAGGCGATTGAACTCACCGGCATCGAACGCGTGGCGATCGGCGGTGGCGTCGCGGCGAACTCGCAGCTGCGCGACCAGATCCGCGCCCTCGCGCAGGTCGTCAAACTGCCGCCGCGCGAACTGTGCACCGACAACGCGGCGATGATCGCCGCAGCGGCGCTGGGATCCAGGAATGGCGCGGTCACAGACTTCGCCGGCCTCGACGCCTACCCCTCCGGCAAGCCGGCACCGGCCTGATGCCTGCACGCATCACGATCTACGGACGGCCGGGCTGCCACCTCTGCGATGAGGCCGAGGCAAAGGTCGCTGACCTCGCGGTGGACAGTGGAGCAGTGATCGAAGTGGTCAATATCGAACATGACGATCAGCTGCACAGAGCGATGCTCGAGCTGATCCCGGTGATCGAGCTGAACGGCGTGCGGATATCCAAGTTGGTCGAGTATCGCGGCGAGCCCTTCGAGGCCGCGGTGCGAGAGGGCTTGATCACTTAGTTACTAAGGTGCCCCGCGGTCAACCGATGTCACCTTCCTCGCAGAAAAAGAAGACCCCCGCCGGACCAAACGCCCCCGGACACGACGGCGAGCGCCTTTCGCTCGGCGTGGCCGCGCGGCTTTCGCGCTATCTCCAGGTGCTCACGCAGGCCAAGAAGATGGAGAAGGACAAGATCAGCTCGCAGGAACTGGCGCGCTTCACCCACGTGAACCCGACGCAGATCCGCCGCGACCTGTCGGGCTTCGGCAAGTTCGGCAAGCGCGGGGTGGGCTACAACGTCGACTTCCTGATCGAGCAGATTCGCGCGATCCTGCACACCGCCAACAAGTACAACATCGCGCTCTTCGGCGCCGGTCACCTTGGCAAGGCGATCGCCGGCTCTGAAGTTTTTGCCGACCACGGCTTTGAGATCAAGGCGGTTTTCGACAACGACGCCAAGAAGGTCGGGACGCTCTGCGGGAACGTCGAGGTCCAGCCCGGTTCCGATCTGCGCCAGACGGTGATCGACGAGGACATCGTCGTCGGCGTGATCGCCGTGCCGGCCGCGGCCGCTCAGCCGGTCGCCGACGAGCTTGTCGCAGCCGGCGTGACGATCATCTTCAACTACACCGACCGGCTGCTTGAAGTGCCGCAGGAAGTCACCGTGCACACTTCGAGCCCGGCCGTCGACCTGCTCTACGCGCTCTACTTCTACCTCGCCTAGCCATAATCCCTCGCATGTCGCTGGACCTGATCAGAGCGCGTGAGATTTTTGAGCAGTCGACCGACTTCACCGTCGGCATCGAGGAGGAGTTTCAGATCCTCGATCCGCAGACGCTGGAGCTGGCCCCGCGTTTCGAAGAGCTTCAGGCCGCGGCCAAGGACGACGACGAGCTCGGCGTCTCGGTCGCCGGCGAGCTGATCTCTTCCGAGATCGAGATCCGCTCCGGTCGAGGCGAAAACTTTCCCCATGCCGTGGCACTTCAGGAGTCCTACCGGGGCAAGCTCTTCGCGGTCGCCGAACGCGAGGGCATTCTGCTCGGCGCGATCGGCGCGCATCCGTTCAGCCGTTGGCAGGACCAGCGCATCATCGACACCGAGCACTACCGCCTGGTCGAAGAGGGGCTGAAGTACGTCGCCTGGCGCAACAACACGTTCAGCCTGCACGTGCACGTGGGCGTGCGCGGCGCGGATCGCGCGATCGGCGTCTGCGACCGCGTGCGCGAGCTGCTGCCCGAGCTGCTGGCAATCTCTGCGTCATCACCTTTCGTGGACGGCCGTGACAGTGGCCTGGCAACCGCACGGACGCAACTCTTCACCCGCATGTTTCCGCGCTGCGGAATCCCCGAGCCGTTTGGCGACTGGATCGGTTACGCCGACTTCATCGAGTTCCTGAAGAACGTCAACTCCGTCGTCGAGTCGACCCAGCTGTGGTGGTCGGTGCGTCCGCACCACAGCTACGGCACGGTCGAGGTTCGGATCTGCGACGCCCAGCCGACCGCCGAGCGGTCGACGGCACTGGCCGGCCTGATCACCGCATGCGTCGCGCAGGCCGCCCGTGATCACGACGACGGCGTGCCGTTCGTGCCGCGCCCGGGGCGCGAGCTCGAAGAGAACTTCTGGCGCGCCATCCGCTTCGGCCTTGACGGAAAACTGATCGATCTGGGCACGCGGAGCGAGTATCCGGCGGCCGCGGCGGCAGAGCGCCTGCTCGAATGGAGTGCGCCGGTCCGGGCCGAACTCGGCATCGAGCCGCAGCTCGCCGAGCGCAATGCCACGCAGGCGATGCGCGAACAGCTGGCTTCCGGTCAGGGCCTGAAGGACGTCTTCGCGCAGTCCGTGGAAGAGACGCGTTCAAGCTACGGCCGCACCGGGGCGTCCGATTTACCGCATTTCGACCGCACTTCGGGATAGACTCGCGCACGCTTCCCGGGGGAAGACGCGCCCTGAGCGCGTAAGCGATGTCCAAAATAACTCGGATCGCCCCAATCGGGAGCTCTATTTCCACCTGATCCGTTATGAAAGGTGTCGGTCTTGACTGACTTTCTGAATGAAAATGGCGTCGTAATCGCGCTTGTGTGCGCGCTTGTCGCCGTTGCCTACGGGGTATTGAACACGCGCTCGCTGCTCAAACTCTCGCCCGGCAACGAAAAGATGCAGGAGATCTCGCAGGCGATCCAAGAGGGCGCCAGCGCATACCTCAACCGCCAGTACTCGTCGATCGCGATCGTCGGCATCATCGTCGCCGCGATCCTCGCGTTGATTCCGGAGCTCGGCCCTGCCGTCGCCATCGGATTCATTATCGGAGGCGTTTCCTCCGCGGCCGCCGGTTACATCGGAATGAACGTGTCGGTGCGCATGAACGCCCGTGTTGCGGAGTCGGCGCGTGGCGGGATCAGCCCGGCTCTGGACACCGCTTTCCGCGGTGGTGCCGTGACCGGAATGCTCGTCGTCGGCCTTGCGCTGTTCGGCGTCGCCGCCTATTACGGAATTCTCACCTGGCTCTTTGACTTCACCACCCGTGACGCCGTCGACGCGCTAGTCGGTCTTGGCTTCGGTGGATCGCTGATCTCCGTCTTCGCCCGCCTCGGTGGCGGAATCTTCACCAAGGGCGCCGACGTCGGCGCCGACATCGTCGGCAAGATCGAAGCCGG
>JAEMRJ010000021.1 GCA_016463365.1 Thermoleophilaceae bacterium
CCAGGCGGCTCCGCCTCAAGCAGCACCTCCGGCGGCACCGCCGACCCCGACCGCGCCGCAGCCGCCGCAACCGCCCACGCCGCCGGCAGTCTGAGTTCTGCGAATTCTGCCGCGCGGCGATCAAGCCGCGCGGCGGGATTGTCGATACAGCGGACATGGAGTCGCCCGAATCGCGCACTTTTGCCCAGTTTGGCGGCGCTCTCATTCTTGTGTCGCTGGCGCTGCCGTGGTTTGCGCTGTCACTGGCCGGGCTCGGCTCGCAGGGCTTTCGCGTCTGGACCTTTGACAAGGGTGCCTTCGTTCTGATCGCCGCTTACGGACTGCTCGCGATCGCGCAGGTCAGGATGTCCTCGCGCAGCTCAATGGCGCTGATCTACCTGATCATCGGCGGACTGATGACCAGCGCGTTCATCTACAAGATCTGGATCTCACCGCCGGGTTCTGCGCCGATCGGCGACCTCGGAGGTGCGTCGGGCGTTTCAGGCGTGTCGGCAAAGGATGTGCTGGAGGCGATCGGAATCGAGATGAAGGCGAGCTACGGCGCTTACGTGGCTTTTGTCGGAAGCCTGCTCTTCACCTTTGGCGCCTTCACCGAGTACCGCGCGGCAGGTTCTTCACCGAAATCGGCGCCCACGATCGGCCTGGTCCAGGCAAACGCACCGCAACAGCCCGTTGCTCCGGCGCAGCGCTACCGCGCACCGGCACCCCAGGCATTTGCTCCGGACCCGTTCGCACCGCCAGCTTCACAGGCAGCGGTCGCGCAGGCTGGCGCTCCGCAGATCCCCCCGGATCCCTTCGCGCCGCCGACGCCCCCGGCGAGCTGACTCACTTCAAGCGGGCGACGGGGCTCGAACCCGCGACCTCAAGCTTGGGAAGCTTGCGCTCTACCAACTGAGCTACACCCGCATGCCGGGCAGGTTATCCAGCTCGCGGCAAGCCTGCGGCCTCGCGGGCGCGGATGAAAACGGCGTCGAGCATCGGTTCGGTGAGACGGCCCGTGAATGTGTTCTGCTGGCTCACGTGGTAGCTGCCGAGCAGCGTCAGCGAACCGATCTGCGCCTCTGCACCGTGCCCGAACTTCGGCTTGGGTCGAGGCGCTTCCTGCCCGCCGGCCGCCACCGCAGCCAGCGCCGCGTTCCAACCGAATGCGCCCAGCGCGATGATCACCCGGACGTCGGGGAGCAGCTCAAGTTCGCGGGCCAGAAACGGCGCGCAGCGGTCGCGCTCGGCAGTGGTCGGCTTGTTGTCCGGAGGCGCGCAGCGCACTGCTGCGGTGACCCATGCGTCGTGAAGTTCAAGGCCGTCGCCGACCGACACCGACTCCGGCTGGTTGGCAAGGCCGGCGCGGAACATCGCCGCGTAGAGCCAGTCGCCCGAGCGGTCACCGGTGAACATCCGGCCGGTCCGGTTGGCGCCGTTGGCCGCAGGGGCCAGACCGACCACCGCGATCTTTGCCTGCGCGTCGCCGACGCCCGGGACCGGCCGCGCCCAGTACTCCTGGTCGCGGTATCGCCTGGGCGGATCGGCCGCGACCGACTCGCGCCAATCGACCAGGCGCGGGCAGGCGGTGCAGCTTGAGATCTCTGTCCCGAGGGCGTCGAGCAGCTTTTCAGTCGTGGCCGGCACGTACGGAATTCAAGCACCGCTACCGCCTGTAGAGTGGCCAGCGATGCCCCAGGACTACACCCAGGATCCCCATCGGAGGATCGATTCAGCCCACCGACGCGACGTTCACTGCGTCGGCAACGCGACGCTCAGGGACCTGGCCACCCTGCATGATCGCGGCGAGTTCGTCTGGCTCAATCTCCACGGCGCCACCGATCAGGAGATCGCGATCGCTGGTGAGGCCCTCGATCTGCACCCGCTGACGGTGGAGGACCTCCAGGAGTTCGACCAGCGAGCGAAGGTCGAGGAGTACGAGCGTTACGTGCAGATCGTCTCGTACGGCGCGACGACTGCCGTCCACGACATGGACAACCTCGTCGAGATCCACATCATCTACTCGCCCGATTACATCGTCACCGTCGCAGCAGAAGAATCCGTCGAACTCGGCCGCCTGCATGAGCGTGCGAGTACGCGGATGTTCAGCGGCCAGGAACTGCTGCACTCGGTGCTCGACGTGCTGATCGACTCGTATGCGCCGTTGCTCGACGGGCTCGACCAGGAGATAGAGCATCTCGAAGACCTCGTGATTCAAACCGAATTCGCTGGCCGCGAGCTCGAGATCCACGATCTGCGCCGTAGGCTCGGACGGGTCAACCGCATCGTCCACCGTGAACTCGAGGCATTCACGCGCCTTCCCGAGGTGCTCAGGCGCATGCCCGACGACGGCCAGCCTGATCTGCCGTACTTTCGCGATCTGCAGGACCATCTGATTCGAGTCGGCGAATCGGCCGACGCTCAGCGCGAGCGCATCAGCGGCCTGTTCGAGCTCTACATGGCGGCGCTGAACAATCGCCAGAACATCGTCATGAAGCAGTTCACGGTGATCGCCGGAATCTTCCTGCCGCTCTCGGTGTTGACCGGGTTCTTCGGGATGAACTTCGGCTGGATGGTCCGCGCGATTGATTCCGGCACCGCGTTTCTGATCCTGGGGGGCATCCTCCCGCTAGCGATTGTTGTGGGGATCCTTGGCCTTATCGCGAGCCGAGGACTGTTCCGAGAGTGACGCAGCTGTTGCCCGTGGCCGAGGGGTGATCTGCGATAATCACGGCCCCTGATGGCCCCAGCACGTAAGCGCAAAACCCGCCTGATTGTCACGCTCGGCATCGCGTTGCTTCTGTCGACCGCACTGATCTACACCAGCTTCAGCGCGTCAACGGTCGCCAAGACGCCGTCCGAGTTGTTGGCCTCGTCCACGCCCGGAGAGTCCTATGAGCTCTCCGGCAAAGTCGTCATCGGCTCAGTGACGAAGACCGAGGATCTGGTGATCTTCCGCGTACGCGACCGCGCAGCCGCTGAAGGGTCGAAATCGATCCTCGTGAAGTACAGCGGCACCGTGCCGGACCCGTTCAAAGAGGGCCGCGAAGTGATCGTCACCGGCAAAGTCGTTGACGACGAAATGATCGCGGAGCCGAACTCGCTCATCACCAAGTGTCCGTCGAAGTTCACGAACTCGACTGGCGACGGAGCGACCGGCTCGGCCAAGCAGTATTAGCCGGGCCCGGCTGATCGAACCCCGATGACCTTCGGCCGCGCATGCATTCTCACCGCCTTTGCGGTGGCTCTCTATGTGGTCGGCTCGGGGCTGTACGGCGCTCGCACGGGCAAGCGCGAGTGGTCGGTCTCGGCGCGCCGCGGCATGTACGTGATTGCGCTGCTGGCGATCGCGTCGTTCGTGACGCTCGAGCTTGCGTACATCAACTCGAACTTCGAATTCGCGCTGGTGGCGCAGAACTCGAGCACGACGACGCCGCTCTTCTACAAGCTGACCGCCGTGTGGTCGAGCCAGGCCGGATCGATGCTGCTCTGGGTCACTGTGCTCGGGATCCTCTCCAGCATCGTGCTCCGGATCACGCGCGACACGCACCGCGAGGTCGGCGCCTGGGCGACGGTCGTGCTCGGCGCGATCGCGACGTTCTTTCTCTTCCTGATGGTCTTCTTTCCGGATGCCGATCCCTTCAAGGCGTCAAGCCCGGTGCCGGTCGAGGGCAACGGTCTTGAACCGCTGCTGCGCCACCCGAGCATGATGTTCCACCCGCCGATGCTCTACAGCGGATATGTCGGCTTCTCGATCCCGTTCGCGTTTGCGATCGGCGCACTGATCACCCGGCGGGTGGACGCAAGCTGGATCCGCTCGACCCGCGCATTCGCAATGCTGGCCTGGACCTTCTTGTCGATCGGCGTGATCCTCGGTTCGCGTTGGTCCTACACAGAGCTCGGGTGGGGCGGCTACTGGGGCTGGGACCCGGTCGAGAACGCGGCACTGCTGCCATGGCTGACGGGCACTGCGTTCATCCATTCGATCATGGTGCAGGAGCGCCGCGGGATGCTCAAGGTGTGGAACGTCTCGCTGATCTCGGCGACTTTCGTGCTTTCGTTGCTCGGAACTTTTCTGGTGCGCTCGGGGATCCTCGATTCGATCCATGCTTTCGGCGAGTCCACGCTCGCCGTTCCGTTCCTGGTCTTCGTCTCGATCGTGATCATCGGCTCGGCGACCCTGATCGTCTCGCGCCTTCCGGACCTGCGCAGCGCCCACCGGCTGGACTCGCTGTTCTCGCGCGAGGCGATGTTCCTGCTCAACAACTTCCTGCTCGTCGGGCTGGCGGCAGTGATCATGTGGGGCACATATTTCCCGCTGATCTCGGAAGCCGTCACGGGAACAAAGGCGAGCGTCGGTCCGCCGTGGTTCAACCAGTACATAACGCCGCTGGCGATCCTGCTTGTGCTGGTCTCGGGCATCGGGCCGATCATCCCGTGGCGCCGCGTCAACCGGGCGAAGGCGTTGTCGCTGTTCATCGCTCCGACGATCGCAGCGGTTTCCGCGCTGGTGCTGACCGGGTGGATCGTCGGTGTTTTTGACAGTTGGCGCGCCTCGTTGCTGTTTGCGGTGGCCGCCTTCTCGCTCTGCGTGATGGTCCGCGAGTTCTACAGCGGGGCCCGCGCCCGGCAGGCGCTTGAGGGCGGCTCGTTCTTCCCGGCGCTCGGTCGCCTGGTCGCACGCAACCGCAGGCGCTACGGCGGCTACATCGTGCACATCGGCATCCTCACCTTGTTTGTCGGCGTGGCGGCATCGTCGGCATTCAATGCCAGCAGCGAGCAGAACCTGCGCGTGGGCGAGAGTTTCACGGTCGGTGGCTACGACGTCAAGTACGTAAAAGCGACATCCTCGCTATCGAACGAAAACCTCAGTTTCGGAGTGGTGCTCGACGTCTCGAAGGACGGCGAGCACGTCGCGACGATGCGTCCTGCGCGCAACAACTACCCGGTGAATTCCGCCGAGCCCGGGCCGATCGCGCGTTACTTCGAGGGGTCGGCGACAAGCGAAGTCGCGCTCAAGGCTGGTCCACTTCGTGACCTGTGGTCGAGCGTCTCACCGAACACAGACGGGCTCAAGGATGCAGTCGAGGCTGCTCAGAAGCTCCCCCAGGTCGAGTCCAACACAGAGGTGCAGGCGATCGCGATCACTGCGATTGTCCAGTCGTTTCCACGTGCGAACCCGACTGCCCGCGTGCTCTTCATCGTCAATCCGCTTGTGACCTGGATCTGGGTCGGGTCGTTCATCGTGCTGCTCGGCGCGCTGATCGCGCTCTGGCCTGCGCAGGATGCGCTGCGCTCGCGACTCTCATCCACTTCGGCCGCCCGCGCCGCGCGCCGACCAAAGCCTGCCACGCCCGAGTTGGCGGAAGAGGGCTCGTGATGATCCTCGAAATACTCCTGACGATCGCGATGATCGTCGCCGTCGTGACTTTCCTCGCCTGGCCGATCTTCAATGGCGTCGACGAGCGCGTGGTGGACTCCGCGCGCGCGGAGCTCGAGGACGCAAAACAGGCGAAATACCGCGAGATCAAGGATGCCGAACTTGAACACAAGGCCGGCCGCATGACCGAGGAGCAGTGGCAGTTGACCGACCGCGAGCTCCGTCGCGAGGCGATGCAGATCCTCGCCAGGATCGACACGCTGGGCGCCGAAAAGGCGGCGGATTCTTCGCAGCAGCCGAGCGCTGGCTAGACTTTCCCGCCATGGACGCCGTACTCGCAGTTCTCCAGCTGATCATCGCCTTCGTTCTCGTCTTCCTCGTGCTCCTGCACTCGGGTAAAGACGCGGGGCTTTCTGGCGCATTCGGCGTTGCCCCGGGCAGCGGCCCGTTCGGCGGCGGCTCCCTGCTCGAGCGCAACCTCGACCGCTGGACGATCTTCTTCGCGGTCCTGTTCTTCGCGAACGCGCTCCTGCTGCTCAAGATTCTCTAGCTGCCACAGGGCTGCGCCGGTCGATGACCGATCGAGTCCTGGTCGTCAAGCACGTTCCTTGGGAAGGCCCGCATCGCATCGGAGACGCGCTGATCGACGCCGGATTCGAACTGGATGTGCGTTGCACGCTGGATGGTGACGCTCTGCCCGCACGGGGCGACGTGGCCGCCGCCGTCTTCATGGGCGGACCGATGAACGTCGACGAAACGGAAAGATTCCCGGGCCTGCTCCATGAGCGGCACTGGCTCGCCGAGGCCGCAAGGCACGATCTGCCGATCCTTGGCGTGTGCCTCGGCGCTCAGCTGCTTGCGCGTGCGCTCGGCGCAGGTGTGACGCCGGGCGCGGAACCCGAAATCGGCTGGGGGCCGATCGCGATCCATGACGACAGCGATCTGCTCGCCCGGCACCTCGCACCGGATTCCACAGTTCTGCACTGGCATGGCGACGCATTCGGCCTGCCGCCGGGGGCGGCGCTGCTGGCGTCGAGCGCGCAGACCGCGGTCCAGGGATTTCGCAGCCAGAACGCATGGGGCCTGCTCTTTCACGCCGAGGCAGATCTGGATCTCGCGCGCACGTGGATGGCCGAGCCCTCGATGCGCGACGAAGCGGAGGCGGTGCTTGGCACGGTGAATGCGGGACGGATCCTCGTCGACGCGGCCGAGCTCGACGCGCGCATCCGCCGGCAGACAGCTCCGCTCTTCCGAGATTTCGCGGCACTGATCGAAAGTACTCAGACCGTGCTGGGATAGCCTTGCTCGTGGCCGCGCAGCTGCGGGCGTTTCACTACGGAGGAGAATGATGGATTTCGAGCATTCAGACCGCGCCAAGGACTACCTGGAACGGATCGACGCCTTCATCACGACCGAGATCGCGCCGCTCGAGGAACTCGCCAGACTGGCGATGTTCGACCGCGACCAGGCTGACCGCTGGGTGATCCCGCCGCAGCTTGAGGAGCTGAAGTCGAAGGCGCGCGCCGCGGGACTCTGGAATCTTTTTCTGCCCGACGAGGAGTACGGCGCCGGCCTCACCAACGTCGAATACGCCGTGCTGGCTGAACGCATGGGCCACTCGTTTCTGGCGCCGGAGGTCTTCAACTGCAACGCACCCGACACCGGCAACATGGAAGTTCTGCACATGTTCGGCAGCGACGAGCAGAAGGACCGCTGGCTGAAGCCGTTGCTGGCCGGCGAAGTCCGCTCCGCGTTCTGCATGACCGAGCCTGATGTGGCGTCTTCGGACGCCACAAACATGGAGGCGACGGCGACGATTGAGGGCGACGAGATCGTTCTCAACGGTCGCAAGTGGTGGAGCACCGGCGTCGGTCATCCCAACTGCGAGGTGATGATCTACATGGCGCTGACCGATCCGACTGCGCATCGTTACGCGCAGCACTCGATGGTGCTGGTGCCGATGGACTCACCGGGAGTGAAGGTTGAGCGGATGCTCACGACGATGGGCTTCTGGGACGAGCCGGGCGGCCACGGCGAAGTCAGCTTCACGGATGTGCGCCTGCCGACGAGCGCCTTCATCGCCGGACCGGGCCGCGCATTCGAGATCGCGCAGGCGCGACTCGGCCCTGGACGTATCCACCACTGCATGCGTCTGATCGGCCTTGCCGAGATGGCGCTCGAGCTGGCGTGCAGGCGCGCAACTGAGCGCGTTGCATTCGGCAAGCCGCTGGCAAACCTCGGCGGGAACCGCGAGCGGATCGCAGACGCGCGGATCAAGATCGATCAGGCAAGGCTGCTGGTGCTCAACGCCGCCTGGCTGATCGACACGCGCGGCCTCGCCGGCGCGCTCAGCGCAGTCTCACAGATAAAGGTGATTGCCCCGAACATGGCCCAGGAAGTAGTGGACATGGCGATGCAGATTCACGGCGGTGGTGGCGTGTCGAACGACTTCCCGCTGGCTGCTGCGTGGACAAACGCGCGCGTACTGCGCCTGGCCGACGGTCCCGACGAGGTTCACCGCGGCGTCGTCGCCCGCATCGAACTGCGCAAGTACAGGTCCGAGGAAAGCAAGGGCTGATCCGTGCCGAGCGGCTCGCTCGACCAGGCCGGTGAGGTTCGTGGTGAAGATGCATTCGATGTGGCTGCCGTTGACGCGTTCCTGAAAGCTCGCGTGGGCCTCTCGGGTACACCCGGCGTCACGCAGTTTCCCGGTGGGGCGTCAAACCTCACGTACCAGCTGACCTATCCGGACCGCGAACTGATCCTGCGTCGCCCGCCCGGTGGGCACCTGCCCCGGTCGGGCCACGACATGAAGCGCGAATTCACCGTCCAGTCGAAGCTCGCCAAGGACTTTCCCTTCGTGCCCGAGATGGTCGCGTTCTGCGACGACAAATCGGTCATCGGAAGCGATTTCTACGTCATGGCCAAGGTGCCGGGGATCATCTTGCGCAAGGACCTGCCGACGGACTTCACGCTCTCACCAGAAGCGGCGCGCGCCCTTTCGACCAACTGGGTCGAGCGGCTGGTCGACCTGCACTCCGTCGATCCGGCGGCCGCAGGTCTGTCTGAGCTCGGCCGCGGCACCGGGTACGTCGAGCGACAGATCGAGGGCTGGAGCAAGCGCTATGACGCCGCGCGAACGCGCAATGTCCCAAGCTTCAAGAAAGTCAAGCAGTGGCTGCGCGAGAACCAGCCCGAGGACGTCGGCAACTGCGTCATCCACAACGACTGGCGGCTCGACAACGTCGTTCTCGATCCGGAGGACCCGAGCAGGATCATCGCCGTGCTCGACTGGGAGATGGCGACGCTCGGCGATCCGCTGATGGACCTGGGCAGCGCCCTGGCCTATTGGATCGAGCCGGGCGAGACCGGCATGGCCGAGAAGTTCCGTCTGCAGCCGTCAAACGTGCCCGGGATGCTCACGCGCAGAGAAATCGTGGCGCTCTACTCCGAGAAGAGCGGCATCGAGATCGACGACTTTCGCTTCTACGAGGTCTACGGCTACTTCCGTCTGGCCGGGATCATCCAGCAGATCTACAAGCGCTACAGCGAGAAGGAAACTACAAACCCCCGCTTCAAGAACTTCTGGATCGCTGTCTGGTACCTGCACGGCCATGCCCGCCGTTCGATGCGCTGATGGCAGTCATCCGGCTCATCCGACACGGCCAGGCATCGTTCGGGCTGAAGAACTACGACCAGCTCTCGGAGCTTGGCGTCCGGCAGTCCACGGCGCTGGGCCGGTCGCTGAAAGAGCGCGAGGTTGAAGCAGACCTCGTGATCTGCGGAGCGATGAAGCGCCACGCGCAGACCGCAGAGGCGACGCTCGAGGCGATGGGGCTCGGCCCGCAGGAGCGGATCGACGAGCGCTGGAACGAGTTCGATCACGAGGAGGTGATCGTGAGGCAGAAGCCGGCCTACAGGTCGAAGACGCTGATGGTCGCCGACCTTGCGCGCAAGGGCGACCCGCGTCATCAGTTCCAGCTCTTGTTCGACGACGCACTCGCGCGCTGGTCCGCGGGACTGCACGACGACGAGTACAGCGAATCATGGACCGACTTCGTCGCCCGCGCCCAAGCGGGGCTGCAGGCGCTTGAATCCGAGGACGGCGCCAAGAACGTCCTCGTCTTCACCTCGGGTGGACCGATCAGTGCCGTCGCCGCCGCGCTGCTGGGCCTTGGTTCTGACGGCTGGATGCGGCTCAACCGAACCTGCGCCAACTGTTCTGAGACGAAGATCGTCTCCGGTCGCAGCGGGACAACCCTGGTCACGTGGAATGCGCACACCTGGTTCGATGTCGACCGCCGCCTGCTCTCATACCGCTAGCCGCTCCGGCCCGCCGAGACGCCCTCAAACATCAACGCGACACCGGCGTCGATCCAACGCATCCAGAGCTCGCGCGGCGTGTCTTCGGCGATCGCGCGCCGCGTGCCCTCGAAGATCAGTCCGACAAGCGCCTGGGCGGTGATCTCGACATCCATGTCAGGGCGCAGAAACCCCTTCGCGAGGCCGTTGCGCAGGAATATTTCGGTGTAGGCGGCGTAGGCCTCAAACGAGCGCTGAGTTGCAGATGTGTCGATCGCGACTGACTGGACGTGCAGCAGAGTGAATGCCTCCGGGTGCGATTCGAGCTTCTCGAACATGCGCAACATGATCCGAGTGGTCTGAGCGCGGTACTCCTCGACGGTGCCGGATGCGTGCGGGTCCTCGTCCGAGAGCGCCGACGCGATGTCCAGGATCGCGCGGTCAAGCACCTGCACCGCGATGTCCTGCTTGTTCTCGAAGTAGCGGTAGAACGTGCCATGACCGATTCCGAGTTCGGTGGCGATGTCGGCGATGCCGGTTTCGTTGTAGCCCTTGGTCGCAAAGATCCGCTGCGCGGCGTCGAGGATCTCTTCGCGGCGCGCCTCTGCTCGAGCCGCGCGGCGCTCGGCGGCGGTAGCGGTCATCTGATCTTCGACTCCTCGGCCTGCTCGGCGCGCGTGCCCGAGCTTGAGCCGGCGATGCGCTCGTCGTACTTGTCGCGCGTCTTCCGGTCGATCCGCGTGTGGTCGAGCAGACGGTGCACGCCGATCCACTTCTTCAAGGTGGCGAGCAGTCGGGTCGGAAGCATCACCGGAAGGGCGGGGTAGATGCCGTACCAACGCGGAACCGCGATCTCTTCGCGACGGTTCTCGACTGAGCCGACGATCGCCTCTGAGACCTGTTCGGGCTTCAAGAGCCCGATCCGCTCGGTGGGCAGGCCGCTCGTCAACTCGGTGCGAACCGCATTGGGCATGACGGTCGAGATCGATACACCGGTGCCTGCAAGCTCATCGCGGACCGAAGCGGAGAGGCCGACGACGGCGTGCTTGGTCGCCGAGTAGACAGCCAGTCCCGGCACCGGGAATTTGCCGGCCATTGAGGCAACGTTCACGACGTGGCCGCGCCCGCGCTCGATCATCAACGGAAGCACCGCACGCATACCGATGATCGGCCCACGGAAGTTCACGTCGATCTGCGTCTCGGTCACTGAGTCGGGCTCGTTGAGGAACGGTCCGGCGGGCATGATGCCTGCGTTGTTGATCAACACGTCGATCGGGCCGACTTCGCGCTCGATCGTCGCGATGAAGTTTGCGAAGGAATCGCGGTCGGTCACGTCAAGGCGAAATCCGCGGGAGCGCGGTCCGACCGCAGCAGCGGCCTCGACCGTCGCCTGCTCGTCGAGGTCACCGATCACCACGACTGCACCGCGAGCGCTGAAGTCCTTTGCTGTCTGCAGGCCGATTCCGCGAGCGCCGCCGGTGATCGCGACCACAGCGCCGATCAATGAGATGGGGGCTGGGTTCTTGTTCATGCGTTCACAGTTTCCTTTGCGGGTTCGCCCGGCGTGGGCACGCCGGGCATGGTCACCTGATAATCGTCGAGGTCGAAGTTCTGTGTGTCACGGCGGAAACGCAGCGTCGTCCACGGGTAGATCGCTGAGTTGCGGCCGGTCGAATCGATGTAGTAACTCGAGCATCCGCCGTCGTTCCAGACTGTGCCGCGCAGCGAGTCCTGGACTTCAGCGTTCCAGACATCCTGCACGTGCTGCTTGACCTCAATGGTCGCGGCGCCGATCCGCTCGGCCTTCTCGATCCCGCTCACGACATAGTCGGCGAGCAGCTCGATCAGCGTGCTGACCGAGCCGTGGCCGTTGCCGACATTCGGTCCGAGCATCACGAAGGCGTTGGGGTAGCCGTGGACCGCGACTGACTGATAGGCGTAGGGACTGCCCTGCCAGAGGTCCGAGAGCAGCTCGCCGCCGCGACCGCGCACGCGCTTGGCGACCTCGGGGTCGGTCACCTTGAAACCGGTCGAGTAGATGATCACGTCGGCTTCGTGGTGCACTCCGGTGCTGTCCACCAGCCCGGTCGCCGTGATTTCGCTGACGCCGTGCGAGACGATCTGGGCGTTGTCTGCCGTGATCGCCGGGTACCAGTGGTTGCTGAAGAGAATGCGCTTGCAGCCCATGGCGAAGTGCGGGGTGAGCTCTTCGCGGAGCTTCTCGTCCGGCACCTGCTTCTTCAGGTGGCGCAGCGCGATCTTCTCAAGCGGACGCATCCTGCTGGGTCGGCGCTCAAGCAGCTGAAGGCCTTCGCTGCTGATGTAGATCATGTTTGCGACGAACTGGTTGATCCACGGAAAGCGACGATAGAACGACTTCTTCAGCTTGCTCGCCCTGCGGTTGAAGCGCGGCATCACCCAGGGGGCCGTGCGCTGAAAGAGGATCAATTTGCCGACCTGCTTCTGGATGACCGGCACGTACTGGATTGCCGAAGCGCCCGTGCCGATGACGGCGACGCGCTTTCCCGTGAGGTCGACGTCGTGATCCCAGTGCGCTGTGTGAAATGCCTCGCCGCTGAAGGCTTCAACGCCGGGGAGGTCGGGGAGGTCGGCCTCGTGCATCGGTCCGGCGCAGGTGATCACGTATTTGGCGATGATCGTTCCGTGGTTGGTGTGAACGGTCCACTGACTCTCGGCTTCGTCCCACTCGGCTATTTCGCCGGCAGTGCTGAACTGCACGTGCTCAGGAACGCCGAAGCGGTCGGCGACGTCGTCGAGGTACTTCTCGATCTGGGGCTGCAGTGCGAAGGTGTAGTCCCAGTCGGGGTTTCGCGCGTAGCTGAACGAATAGATGATCGACGGGGTGTCAGCGCCAGCCATCGGATAGGTGTTCTCGCGCCAGGTTCCGCCGAGCTTTGCGGCCTTCTCGATCAGGATGTAGTCGTCGATTCCGGCCTGGTTGAGGCGGATTGCGGTTCCGATTCCGCTGTATCCGCCGCCGATCACGAGGACTTTGGTCTGCTGTGTGGCATTCACGCCGCTACTCCCGCTGGGTGAGTTTCATTTTGAGAATTGAAAAGAATGACATGTCATTCCGTTTTTCGGCAGCATACAACAATCCTTGGTGAGTGGAAGGTGAGTTGCATCGAAACCGCGACTAAAGGCCAGTGCGGGTGTTCGGGAAAGAGAACGATGATGCCCGGTTCGGTCAAACCAACTCTTCGTCGCGCGCGACTGCTCACTCTCGCCACGGTCGTGGTCGCAGCGCTGGCTGCGACCGCAGTTGCCCCCGCCGGTGCGTCCGCGGCGAGTGTGTTCGACGGCCAGGGCATGTGGATCTGGTACGTCGGTCAGGCCGAGAAGGGCAACGTCGCCAAGATCGCCGCCAAGGCCAAGAAGCACAAGGTCAAGACAGTTTTTGTCAAGAGCTCCGACGGCGGCAACTGGTGGCGCCAGTGGGACGACTTCGTCGCGCCGCTGAAGGCCGCGGGACTGAAGGTCTGCGCCTGGCAGTACGTCTACGGCACCGGGCCCGTGATGGAGGCGAATCTCGCTGCGCGGGCCGCGAAATCAGGCGCCGACTGCATCGTGATCGATGCCGAGGTCGAGTACAAGAACCGGTACTCCGAGGCCGACAAATACATCAAGAAGCTGCGCTCGGTGATCGGCAGCGACTACCCGGTCGGCTTCACGAGCTTCGCCTATCCGGACTTCCACCCGACGATTCCCTACAGCGTTTTCCTGGGGCCGGGCGGAGCGCAGTGGAACCTGCCGCAGATGTACTTCCACGCCTTCAAGGTCAAGATTCCGCAGGTTTTCTACCACACGTACACGCTCAATCAGATCTACCAGCGCCCGATCCATCCGCTCGGTCAGACCTATGAAGGCGTCTCGGCCGCGCAGGCGCTGCAGTTCCGCCGGTATGCCAAGCGCTACCGCGCGCCGGGCTACAGCTGGTGGGTCTGGCACGACACACGCCCCAAGACCTGGTCGGCGCTGGGCAAGAAGCTCCCGCCGTCCTCCGCCAAGCCGCTGCTGCCCTACCCCTTGCTGCGCCAGGGCTACAAGAGCGACATGGTCCGCTGGTGCAAGCTGAAGCTGAACGCCGCCGGAGCGAAGCTGAGCACGAATCTTTCCTACGACGCCAGGATGACCGCAGCCGTGAGAGATTTTCAGACGCGCCGCGGGCTGGTCGTGACCGGCCAGGTCGACGCGGCCACATGGCCCGTGCTGCAGGCGGTCCAGTTGCCACCGCTGGGATCACGATGACGCCGGCGCGCCGCATACGCTCCCGCGCGTGCTCGTACTCCTACCGCCATCCGAGGGAAAAGCAGGCGCCCCTCCCGGTGCGCCTCCGGCCGACTTGTCAGCGCTTGCGCATCCCGAGCTCACGCCGCAACGCGAGAGGCTGATCGAGAAGCTCGACGGGTTGACGCACGTCGACCCGAAGCGAGCCTTGAAGGCGCTGGGGCTCGGCAGATCCCAGGTCGATGAGATCGCGCGAAACGCGGACCTCCTGCACGCCCCGGCGGCTCCGGCTGCCGACGTGTACACCGGCGTTCTGTACCAGTACCTCGATCTGCACTCATTGAAGAAGGCGGCGCGTGCGCGCGCGGCTGAGCGGATTCTGATCCAGTCTGCGCTGTGGGGCGTGGTGCGGCTGGAGGATCGGATTCCGGCCTACCGGCTGGGGATCGGCGCGTCGCTGCCGCGGATGAAGGGGCTGGCTGCATTCTGGAAGCCGGCGTTGACCAGGGCTTTGCCTTCTGACGGGCTGGTCGTGGACATGCGCTCGGGCGGGTATGTTGCGGCGTGGAAGCCGGCAGATGGTGTGTTGCTGGGCGTGCGCGTGTTCGTCGAGGAAGACGGCGAGCGCAACGTGGTGACGCACATGGCCAAGGCGACGCGGGGAGACGTGGCTCGGATCCTCGCGGAGTCCCGCGATGTGTCCGATGAACCCGCCGGTGTGGAGAAGATCGTCGCCGACGCCGGCCTACGCACTGAGTTGGTCGAGCCGACGCGTGCGGCTGACCCCTGGAATCTCGACATCATTCTCACGGAACGAGTAGGCCGCCTTACAAAGTCGTAAGGAAGCCTGCTCGTGATCGCAGCCTTTGAGAGCACTGCGAGATATGCGCCAGAGTGGACTCGAACCACCACGGGCCAAACGGCCCACAAGGCCCTCAACCTTGCGCGTCTACCAATTCCGCCACTGGCGCGAGGGCTTGCGAAGTGTAGTTGCCGTTCTGGGAGATTCAGTTGGCGCCGCAACTTCATTCACCTATGGTGGTTGGTGATTTCGATGATTGCTCGTTGTCGCTCACTCAAATTGCTCCTGGTGGTGCTCGCCACCGCTGCATCGCTTCTTGGAATGCATGGAACCGCCGCCGCCGCCGTGCCGGCGTTCGGATTCGATCCGAGCTTTGGCACCAACGGCGTCGGCCTTGGCCATTCCAGTTCCAGCGACGGTTACTTCGTCGTGAATGCCGTCGCTCCCCGGCCGGAGGGCGGGTGGATCGCCGTCGGTTACATGGGCGGGAAGAGCGATGAGGAGGACTACGACAGCGACTGGAACTGGATGGTGTCGGCGTTCCGCGCTGACGGGTCGCCAGACACACAATTTGGATCGAACGGCCGGCTGATCAACTCTGACCCGGGCGGCTACGGCAAGTCCTACGGGTCTACGGCAGACGCCGTCACGGTCCAGCCTGACGGCAAGATTCTCGTCGGCGGAATCGTCGACGTCTCCACGTCGAGTGATCAGGCCGACTATCTGGACCAGGTTGGAGGGGATCCGGAGTGCAACTGCTTCGCTGGTCGCGGGGCATTTCGTATCGCGCGGTACCTCGCCGACGGGAAGCTTGATCGCGGCTTCGGCGCCCGCGGCCACGTACTGTTGCGCGGGCTCTCGCGCAGCTGGACTGAGAACGGAGCAATGTCGAGCCTCGAACAGATCGTCGTGGGGCGTGGCGGGCGCATTTATGTCCTGGGCGAAACGATGTATTTCTCGAACGGCCTGAATGCCAGCTCCAATGATCGGCAACGGCTCATAGGTTTCGCTGTGAACAAGAACGGCACGACCCGGCGTTCATTCGGCCGAAACGGTCGACTGCTCGCTGCCGTCGGGCGGCGGACAGCCGACTTTCACCCGGAACGGGCTGTCGAGCTGCGGAGCGGTGAGCTCGTGGTCTCGGGCTACACATTGCTGGGGCGCGGCGCCGCGACCAAGCGGTTTCGCGTGGCGACCGTTCGCGTGACCAGGCGCGGGCGGCTGGACAATTCCGCATGGGGAAGGGGATGGCGCGAAATCTCGTTTGCGCCGAAGAAGTATGACTTCGCCGCAGTTGACATGCGTGCAGACGGTTCCGCGGTCTACCTGCTCACCCGCCACATCAAGTCTTCGTATTCAGGCCCGACAGGGCGGGGTGCAGTCGTGGCCAGCGTCAAACCGTCCGGTTACCGCGACACTGAGTTCGCGACGGCGGGCGTGCTGAACCTTTCGGAGGCTGTCGGCCCCGAGGTGCGCGACGGCAACTTCATCGCCGCGCTTCGAGACGGATCCATGGCGGTGCTCGTCAACAACGGTCTGCGGCAGAAATACTCAGACGATCCAGACCCGCATCGGCAGTCTCTCATTGCGATTTCCAAGCATGGAATCGACGGTCCGGCCCTTCAGTTCGAGATTCCCTCGACGTCAGACCAGGGGTTTGATTCGAGGCTGATGTCCACAGACGGAAGCCGGGTGGTACTCGGTGGGACTGTCACGGCCGGCGAGAGCGATCGGGTCTTCTTCGCGCGCTTGAGACACGTGGGGAACTAGCCAAAAGATTCTGGGTCCGGGGTGAGCACCATCTGCGTGTTCATGAACTCCGCAACGATCTTGCCCTCGCTGCGAATCGCCACCATCCACACCTGAGTTCGCGCGCCGACGTGCAGCGGTGTCGCCTCGGCGTCAAGCACCATGCCGAGTTTGCCGGCGCCGATCACGTTGACCTTCAGGTCTGAGCTGCTGAAGACTTGTCCTTCGCGCAAGTTCTCGCGCGTGGCCCAGCCGGCGACGGTGTCGCCGAGGGTCGCCCAGACGCCGCCGTGCATGAACTTGCCGCTGTGCAGGTGTCGCTCGTCGATCAACATGCGGCCGACGGCGCGGTCCTTGCTGATTTCGATCGCGTCGATCCCGAGGTGGGTGGCATACGGACCCTGCGGGATCTCGAGCGGCTGAACTTCCGGAGTGCGCTCGTGGCCTTCGCGGCCGACGGCCTCTGGCGGGACCTCACTCGTGGACTTCTTCGGCGCGTCGCCCTTGGGCTCCAAAAGCACCTGGGTGCAGATGAAGTTTGCGACCTGGACGTCATCGCGCGCGATGCGCACTTCCCAGACATGCGTTCGCTTACCTACGTGAAGCGGCAGCGCAACTGCCATCAGCTCGTCGCCGACAGCTGCGGTGTGGAAGATGTTGGTCTTCATCTCGGCGGTCGTGAAGTTCCAGCCGACGGGCAGCACGCGCGCCGCGCCCCAGCCGGCGATGCTGTCGGCGAACGCCGTCCAGGCCCCGGCGTGCATGTAGGCGACGTTGTGCAGGTGGCGCTCGCTGACGACCATGCGGCCGATGGTGCGCTCTGGACCGAGCTCAAGGATCTCAAAGCCCAGCCAGCCCGGGAACGTGTTCGCGGTGAACTTGCGGGTGATCTCGGGATCCAGCGCGAACTTGGGGTCGATCTCGATTTTCAAGGGGTATCCGGTGCTCACGCGGGCGAGAGTAGCCCGAAGGCGCCGCAATTCCCGATACGAACAAATGTTCCGTCCGGGCGATCCGTTTATATTCCGAACAAGTGTTCGCCTTGCTGATTTCTGCGACTGGACCAGTCAGTCGGTCCAAAGCGCAGACGGGAGGTCATCACGGTGAGCATCAAATGCATACGACGACGAGTCGAAGGTGAGACAACCAATGATTGAACAAGCAGAGACTCCGGCACCGCTCACGCGGCGTCAGACAGAGATTCTTGACTTCATTCAGGAGTATCTCGACACCAACGGGTACCCCCCGACGGTCCGCGACATAGGCGGGGCCGTTGGTCTCACCTCCTCGTCGACGGTGCATGCACACCTTTCCAACCTGGAGAAGGCCGGCGCAATCAGGCGGGACCCGACCAAGCCACGCGCCCTGGAGATCCTCGGCGACAAAGTCAACGGCGCCGCGAATGCCACGCGCCGCGCGGCCGACCGCATCGGTCAGTCAATCTCTGACGCAACATCCGGCCTGCCGCTGATCGGCGCCGTCGCCGCAGGTGGTCCGATCGTCGCCGAGCAGAACATCGAGGAGTACATCGACGTGCCACGCATAGCCGGCGGAGACAACGCAGACTTCGTCCTCTCCGTCCGCGGAGACTCAATGGAGAAGGCCGGGATTCTTGACGGGGACTTTGTCGTCGTCAAGTCGCAACAGACCGCCCGCGACGGTGAGATCGTCGTCGCCCTGATCGACAATGAAGCCACCGTCAAGCGCTACTTCCGCGAGAGCGACCACATCCGGCTTCAGCCAGAGAACGACGCATATGAGCCGATTCGTAGCCGCGATGCAGCTGTGGTGGGCTCAGTGGTCGGGGTCTTTCGCCGCGTGCTCTAGGCCGAGAGGCAGGTGGCGTTCAGCTCGACGCCTTCCAATCCGACTTTCCGCCGGATTTCTCGGCGAGCGCAATCTGCTCGATCCGTACCCCGCGCTCGACGCCCTTGACCATGTCGTAAAGCGTCAGCGCGGCAACGCTGCATCCGGTCAGCGCCTCCATCTCAATGCCGGTTCGATCCATCGTGCGTGCTTCGCACTCGATCGAGATCACGCCGGCCGTGGCGTCGACCTCAAGTCGCACATCGACAAACGACAGCGCCACGTTGTGTGCCAGCGGGATCAGCTCCGCGGTTCGTTTTGCCGCCTGGATACCGGCGATTCGCGCAGTGCCGATGACGTCGCCCTTGGGAGCGTCGCCCGCCGCGACAAGCGCAGCTGTTTCAGGGAGCATCAGCACCCGGCCGCGCGCGACGGCGCGACGGTCGGTCACTGCCTTGTCGCCAACATCGACCATGCGGGCGGCTCCGCTCTCATCAAGATGTGTCAGGCGGTCCACGCCAGCAAATCTAGCGAGTGACCGATCGCGTCCGGCGCGGCAGTCCAAGTACGAGCCAGGCTCTGGATCAGCGGCACGATTCCCGACATCGCTGGCTGATCTCTAGATCGTTCGTTGATTATCCCGCTCTTTGGAACAAAATCGCGCTTGCATTCTGTTGCGCGGACCGACCGGAAGCTCTAGAATGACTCTTGTCAGTTTCTGCAAGCCAGACGGCCGCGGGGACAACCAAACCGGTGTCAAGGATTCGTCCGAGGCGCTGGCGGCGGGGGTCTTCGAGGAAAGTCCGGACACCAGAGAGCAATGATGGTCGGGGGTCAAACCCTGACGCGGCGAAAGCCGACGGAAAGTGCCACAGAAAATAACCGCCTAAGTCGTGCGGAACCAGCTTCGGTTGGAACCGCCTTCTCCGGATCGGAAGGGCCGCAAGGTCCGGAAGTGAACGAAAGGGTATGCACGGACGGTAAGGGTGAAACGGTGCGGTAAGAGCGCACCAGCGTTGCGGTGACGTAGCGGCTAGGTAAACCCCATCAGGTGCAAGAGCAAACAGGATCGTTGAGGCTGCTCGCGGAGATCCAGGTAGCTCGCAGGAGGTAGAACCAAGACATAGGAGTTCGGAAGGCTTCGGCCCATGTGCTCCACCGCTTCTTCGGAAGTGTTGGCTTCGGTGAAGCCCCCGCCTTACAGGGCGCAAGCCTGAGTAGGGCAGAGATAGATGGCCGTTCAACGACAGAATCCGGCTTATCGGCTTGCTAAGGGAAAGGCCCGCCTCGTGCGGGCCTTTTCTATGGGCAAAAAGCTTGGAAATAGCTCCGATCAAAACAAAGAACCGTCTGCCAGCCGTATATGATCCCCGCCGATGAACGCATTGCTATTCGTCCTCGCCTGGGTCCTTGCGGCCCTCATCGTCCTGATCGTCGCTATGTATGTCACGCGCGACAAGGACGCCAAGCCTTCCTACAAGGGGAGCCTTGACGGCGGGGCAAAGGCAGCTGTCGCGCTGGGCGCGCTGTTCCTGGTGATCGGCCTTCCCGCAGCAGTACTGAGCAAGACCAGCAATCGTGTTCCCAGTGGCGCCGGCACCTACACATTGAACTCCACCGTGACCGAGCGTGACGGCCTCGAGATCTTCCGTTCGACCTGCGCCAGCTGTCACTCGCTCAGCGCCGCCAACGCCCGTGGCATCTACGGCCCGAACCTCGACGAGGTGCTCGGAACCCCGGGCGCCGACCCGAAGGCCACCGCAGCGCGCGTCGCAGGAGCGATCAAGCTCGGCGGCGTCACCGGCAAGCAGATGCCGGCAGAGTTGCTCTCCGGCGAAGACAGCAAGCTCGTCTCGCAGTACGTCGCCGCAGTCGCCGGCAAGTAGCACCCGCCGCCCCCTCCAGTCAACCCGCCACCGGTCGACCGCCACCGGTCGACGCCCTTGGCCTGCTGCGCACCTGTGGTGTGCAATCTAATTCCGCACCAAAATCTGGCTTGGGAATGCGGTCGTCTGCTGCACACCCGTGGTGTGCAGCGGTAGCCGACGTGAGCACCAAAAGGCGCGACGCCCGACCGTCTGCTCGAGCCACAGCGCGGCGACGAGCAGGCCTTCGCCGCGTTGCACACCACAGGTGCGCAGCAGTGTTTCGCTCTACCAAGCGGTTCTTGGGCGCCGAATTGTTGCTGCACACCACAGGTGCGCAGCAACAGCAGCAGCAGCAGTTCCGATCAGGTGGTGGCTGTCAGGCCGACAGATGCGCAGCCGTCGCGCAGGGGTTGCAGGCCGAACGCATCTACGGGTGCGAGTGCTCCGACCGCCCGCACAGCGCCAGCGAGCATCCGCTCGGCCGCCCACGCTGTGAGCAGGCCGCTCAGGTCGTAGGGATTGGGTCCGTCCACGCGGACCTCCGAAAGCGCACCGCCCGAAGCGTCACGCGCGACGGCGATCACGTTGGTGCGTGCCTCGGCGCGCTTCTCGCTGCTCGGGCCGTCGGCGGTTGACTGCGCAACCTCCTCCTCGCCGCCCGGAGAAAACCAACCCAGACCAACGTTCACGTCCGTCAACTGCGGCGCAAACCGGGGGAGGGCAAAGTGTTCGGTGCCGCCGATCGCGATGGCCGTGCCGAGATCAAAATCCAACACCCGCTTTGCGCCGACAACGTCGACCAGCGCACCGTCACGGAACTCATATGGAACTTCCTTCGACGAGGCCGCAAGCGAATCGAGCGTCCCCTGGCTGAACGACTCCGTGCTGCGCGGATTCTTCCCGTGCAGGAAGTACCCGATGTCAACGCGCACCGCGGCCCCGCCAGCGCGTTCGAGCGCGATCGCCCCAGCGAGGTTGCCCGGCACGTAGTCGTAGCCAAAGGCCGGCAGCATCGCGAGCCCGCGATCCGCAAAGCGCGGCCCGAACTCGCCGAAGACGCGGCGCAGCCAGCCCGGCTCGCCGGTGATGTCGATGTAGGGGATCTCCGCAGAGAGCGCTGCCTCGGCTGCGACGTGCCCGGTCGAGGTGTACGGGCCGACCGTCGTGATCAAGAGCTCGGCGCCGGCGCAGGCACGCTCGACGGAGCCGGGGTCTGCGACGTCAGCGACGAACGACTCGGTCCCCGGAAATCGCTCAGCAAGCAGCTCAAGCTTCTCCCGCGAACGGGCCGCCGCCCGGACCGGGATACCCCGCGCCGCGAGCTCCCGGACGACCATGCGCCCGGAAAATCCAGTGGCTCCGAAGACGAGGACCATCGGCGCGCAAAGCTAGCAATTGCCCAGAGTTCGCCGTCAGGTTTACCAATAAGGACGTCCGGACTAACTATTTCTCGGCAATTTCCGGGCATTTGCAGGTTTTTTGGTGGCGAGTCGTCGGAGCGGCTTGTTAGCATCCTGCTCCAGTATCCGCTGAAGTCTGAATATGCACTCAAGCCTGCACATTCGTTCGAGACGCGGGGGACCCAATGCCACAGCAGTTTGTGGCGGGGGCGAATCGCAAAAGATCACGGTTGATGATCCGGCGCGTAGCGAGGCTCTTTCTCGCGAGTCCGTCAGCTAACCCCGTAAGCATTATGAAAGAGGAAGTACTGACGTGAGCACATTCCGCGAACCGGTCATCGGGGACGATTTCGATCTCGAGACTTATGGACGACCCGCAGCGCAGCGCCCAAGGCCTGCGCAGGCAACCAACCGCGATGCTCAGCCGCGCGCCCGCGCCAGCTACGACCGCGCCGCCGCGCGCGCCCGCCGTGCCGAGTCTCACTCCCCGCGCCCCGTCGCCGTCAAGGCAACCCAGCGCACCAGCTTCAGCGATGACGGCGTCCGCACCGTCAAGATCAGCGGCCAGGCGACTCCGCCTCGCCGCCGCAGCGCCCAGCGCAGCCTGGCTGTGCAGCTCGACCGCTACGACCGCCGCCCCGACCGCGCCGCCCAGTGGGCGCTGTTCATGGGTGTGTTCATGATTGTCGTGGCGATCGCCACCGGTAGCTGACACCACGCGTCCAAACCGCTGTGCGCTCTGCTGGGCAGCCCACTAGGATTCGCCCCGGTGCGATCGATCCGTCGCGCCGCTGATTCCAGGAGAGGCCAGTGCCGGACATCAAAACGCCCGAGAACGTACTTGAAGAGGTCGAGAAGCACAACATTCGCTTCGTCCGCCTGTGGTTCACAGACATCCTCGGACAGCTCAAGAGTTTTTCGATCAACAGCGCCGAGCTGCGCGACGCCTTCGACGGTGGCGCGAGCTTCGACGGCTCCTCGATCACCGGTTTCAACGCGATCGAGGAATCCGACATGGTCGCCATGCCGGACCCGACGACGTTTTCGATTCTGCCCTGGCGCCCCGAAGAGCAGGGTGTCGCGCGGATGTTCTGCGACATCGTCACCCCAGACCTGCAGCCGTACGAGGGCGACCCGCGCCACGCACTCCGTCGCGCCGTGCAGCGCGCGCAGAACATGGGCTTTGACGTCTTCAACGTCGCGCCCGAGCTTGAGTACTACTACTTCAAAGACAGCGAGGTCGTCCCCGGCGCCGGCCCGATCCCGCTCGACACCGGGGGCTACTTCGACCTGACCACGCTCGACGCCGGCTCAGACATCCGCCGCGACACCGTGCTTGCGCTGGAGAAGATGGGCATCCACGTCGAGTACACGCACCACGAGGTCGGCCCTTCACAGCACGAGATCGACATGCGCTACGCCGACGCCATCAAAATGGCCGACGACTGCATGACCTACCGGATCGTCGTCAAGGAATACGCCCAGCAGTACGGCTACCACGCAAGCTTCATGCCCAAGCC
>JAEMRJ010000022.1 GCA_016463365.1 Thermoleophilaceae bacterium
GCAAGTACGGCGGCACCGAAGTGACCGTCGAAGGCGAAGAGCTGCTGGTTCTTCGTGAGAGCGACATTCTCGCAAAAGTCGTCTAGTCCAGACCCCCACGAAAGTATTGAGGATTAATTCAAATGGCTAAAGAACTCAAGTTCGGCCAGGAAGCTCGCGCAACGCTGGAAGCCGGCGTAGACGCAGTTGCCAATGCCGTCAAAGTAACGCTCGGCCCCAAGGGCCGCTACGTCGTGCTCGACAAGAAGTTCGGCGCACCGACGATCACCAACGATGGTGTGACCATCGCCCGCGAGATCGAGGTCGACGACCCGTTCGAGAACCAGGGTGCCCAGCTCGTCCGTGAAGTCGCCACCGCGACCAACGACGTCGCCGGAGACGGAACCACCACCGCAACGGTGCTGGCCCAGGCGATCGTCCGCCACGGTCTGCGCAACGTCGCAGCCGGCGCCAACCCGATCGCGCTCAAGCGCGGTATCGAGGTTGCAGTCGACCAGGTCGTCGAGGCAATCAAGAAGCGCGCCAAGGCCGTTTCCGGCAAGGACCAGATCGCTCGCGTAGCCGCCATTTCGGCCGGCGACGACGAGATCGGCGACGTCATCGCTGACGCCATCGACAAGGTCGGCAAGGACGGCGTCGTCAACGTCGAAGAAGGTCAGACCTTCGGACTCGAGCTCGAGTTCACCGAGGGAATGCAGTTTGAGAAGGGCTACGTGTCCCCGTACATGGTCACCGACCAGGACCGGATGGAAGCTGTCCTCGAGGACCCGTACATCCTGATCGCCAACGCCAAGATCGGCGCTGTCCGCGAAGTGCTCCCGCTGCTTGAAGCAGTGATGCAGAGCGGCAAGCCCTTGCTGATCATCGCTGAAGACGTCGAGGGCGAGGCTCTTGCCACGTTCGTCGTCAACAAGCTGCGTGGCACCTTCACCGGTGTCGCAGTCAAGGCCCCGGGCTTCGGCGACCGCCGCAAGCGCATGCTCGAAGACATCGCGATCCTCACGGGCGGCGAAGTCATCTCTGAAGAGCTGGGTCTGAAGCTCGAGAACACCGAGGTCGGCCAGCTCGGCCGCGCCCGCCGCGTTGTGATCGCCAAGGACAACACCACGATCATCGACGGCTCTGGTGACGCCGCCGCGATCAAGGGCCGCGTTGCCCAGATCAAGAGCGAGATCGAGAACACCGACAGCGACTTCGACCGTGAGAAGCTGCAGGAGCGTCTGGCGAAGCTCGCCGGAGGCGTCGCAGTCGTCAAGGTCGGCGCCGCAACCGAGACCGAGGTCAAAGAGAAGAAGCACCGCGTCGAGGACGCACTCCAGGCCACACGCGCCGCGCTCGAAGAGGGCATCGTCGCCGGTGGTGGCGTTGCACTGCTCGAAGCACAGACCGCGATCAAGGTCGACGCCATCGAGGACCTCGATGAGCGCACCGGTGCGCAGATCATCCACCGCGCGCTCGAAGAGCCGCTGCGTCAGATCGCATACAACGCCGGGCTCGAGAGCTCCGTCGTCGTGAACGACGTGCGCAAGGCGAAGGCCGGCAACGGCCTCAACGCTGCTACCGGCGAGATCGTTGATCTTGTCGCCGCCGGCGTGATCGACCCCGCGATGGTCACCCGCTCGACGCTGCAGAACGCAGCCTCGATCGGCAAGAACATCCTCACCACCGAGGCAATCGTCGCCGAGCTCCCTGAAGACGGAGCGATGGCCGGCATGCCGGGCGGTATGGGTGGAATGGACATGGGGATGTAATTCCTCGTTCCACCTGCTGTTTGGAAAAGCCCCCGGTGCCTGTCTGGACCGGGGGCTTTTCTGTGCGCAACTCCTAAGTGACTTTTGGGTTAGTTGCCATGATGTTGCTCGCCGCCGAATTGTCAACTGGAGGACGCCCAACCATGATCCGAACGGTCTTCAAAACAGTGCGCGCCGCATTGCTCGCGTTCGCCGCAGTCGCGGCATTCGCCTCGACCGCAACTGCCGCGTCCCAGCAGTACGACTCGAGCTACAAGACCGTTCTTCTCCCGACTGGCGATGGCGCCGGGCGGATCGCCGCCACTAGCTGTGAGGCGCTGACCAAGGACACTTTTGCGATCGTCGGAAAGATCGGTGGCAACGGCCCGAGCGAATCGGCGAGCGCGGGGAGTCACGTGCGCACTGCGATTCTCACGGCCGACGCCAACGGCAGAAGTCGGCTCGGTTGGCGACGGGTCAACGGTCGCGCGGGAGAGACGCTTGCCGCAAGCGACTTCGCAGCAAGCGGCGAATTCACCTACATCAACTCATTGATCGCAGGCAAGAAGGCCCTCAAGCTGATCGTGCGCAGGGCCAGGCCAGACGGAAGGCCTTCAAGCCGCTGGAAAGACGCGACGATCAACCTCCCGGCGATCAAGGGGCGCGCAACTTTCACGAACATGAACGTGCTCAACCTGCGCGACGGCGGCGTGCTGGTCGTCGTCCATCGACGCGACAAGCAGCGGCTCTATCGCTTTGATCCGACCGGCAAGCCTTCGGTCAGCTCCTTCGGCACCAAGGGCCGTCTCACTCTGGCGCCGGTTTCCACTGAGACCTGGTATCTCCCGACCGACTCGGCCACGCCGCTGCTTGAAACCCACGACGGTTCGCTGATCGTCGCGGCCTCGGCCCGCCCCGGCGAGTCCGCCGGCAAAGCGATCGGACTGCTCAAACTCAGCGCGAACGGCACACCGGTGCAATCCTTTGGCGACAGAGGCCTGTGGACTCCGCCGACGGCTTTTCGGAGCGAGCAACCGCTTGCCGCCGACAGCAGCCGAGAGGCGCCATTGGTCAACGCTGTGCTTGGCGGTGAGACGCCAGGTGCTTCATTGACCGTCCTCTTCAGCACCAGAACGAGGTTTGCTGCAGGTACTGCGACCTGGACCGGCGCGGCGAGGCTCTCCGAAGTTGGCGCCCAGCAGTCGATCTCTGAGGCGTTCGATCAGGCAACCGACTCCGGCGACACTGGATTCCCGGACGCTCAACCGTTCGGATTCATCAGGACCGCAACCGGGCTTGCTTACGCTGCTGGTTGGTCGCAGCTGTACGCCACCAACAAGGCCAGGGGCTACGGAACTCTTGCGACTCTCGCCACCGACCTCGGCGCCCCTCTGAAATTGAAGTCCGTCACCTTGCCCGCGAGCAGGTTCTTCGCGATGGACTACGCGCCCACACCTGACGGCAGATACGTCTACGCGTGCGGTGCGATCGCCTCCGGATCGAGCGCTGCGAAAAACGACTGGAAGACATACAGCGCTGCTCTTCGCCGCTTCAAGCTCTGAAGCCGCGTCCAATTTGCTCCCCAGCGACGAAAAGGAGGCGCCCCGGCTGCACTCAGCGGCCGGGGCAGTGCTCCGCCCCGGACGAAGGCGTTCACAAACTGAGTGCGAATAGCAACTAGTGAGGAGTTCCCGGGTTCTGACCAGCATGCACCGACAAATTGCTCGCCTCTCGCTCGTCGCGACGCTCGCCGCTGCTTGCACGCTCTGCGCCTCGGCGTGGGCCTCTGCTGCGACGGCAAAGTTCGACACGAGCTACCAGAACGGCGGCACGGTGCAACTTCCGCAGGTCCGCGGCGTGTTCGGCCAGGTCGTGCAGAGCTGTGAGATCAGCGGCGACCGTCTGAACGTGGCCGGGCGCTTCGGGCCCAACGAGAACGGTATGCCGACCGCGTGGAAGCGCGACCAGGCGCTGGCAACGACCGCGATCAAGATCCGCCCGCGTCAGCCGATGACGCTTGGCGTCGCTGACGTGCGTTGGCACAAGCAGCGCATACCGAGCGGACAGGTCGTGCTCGATCAGGACTTCGACAGCGACGGCGGGTTCGCGTATGTCACGCATTCCACACGCAAAGCGCTGCGCACGAAGATGAAGCTTTTCCGGATCCTCCCGAACGGACGCCGAAACGCAAACTTCGGCCACAACGGATACGTGTCAATTACGATCCCGAGCTTCACCAGCGAGAGTCCCGAGGGGTTTCGAGTGATCGCCCTCCCCGCTGGAAAGGTTCTCCTGCTGGCACAGAACTCGAACCGGCTGTACGTTCTGCGGTTCACCAGGCGCGGCAGACCAGACAAGACGTGGGGTACCGGCGGAAGCATCTCATTGAATGGTCCGACCACTGAAGCTCACTTCCCACTTTCGGTGACGGACGCGGCGACGGCGCTTCCCGGCGGCGGTCTGCTCGTTCCTGCGAACGCCATCCCCGGCCAACCCACTACGGGCACCGTCGGGCTGCTGAAACTTACGGCGACCGGTGCGCGCGACCTCAAGTGGGCCGACAAGGGATTCTGGCGGACCCCGGCGGCGGGCACGCCAAAGGGCGACAAAGAGCCCTACACGTATGTCGGAAACACGCTCCTCACTGCAGTCAGAAAGGGCGGCGGGTTCGCGGTGCTCTGGGCAGACACGACATCCGCCGAGGACAGCTCCGAGTCAGACCTGAAGCTCGCCTACGTCAGCGAAACCAGCGGCGTCACAGAGTTGTTCAATGACGAGGTCGGCTACCACGCGACCGGCGGAGACGGGGGGTTTCCTGACTCCGAGCCATGGGCGCTGGGTGAATCTGTCAACGGCACCGTGGTCGCTCAAGCTGAGTCCTTCTACGGTCGAGTCAGCAACACTTATGGAGTCGCCGGCCGCTTCTCGCCCGATGCCAATCAACCGATCACCGAGGCGTCAGCCAACGCAAAGGGCTTTCCGACGGACGCATTTGCGATCGATCCGAAGACGACCAACCTCTACTTCTGTGGATCGCTCGGATCTACGTCTTCGAAATCCACAGTTCGGGCCAATCGCGATCAACGCAAATCGATCGCGATCCGTCGCGTCAAGCTCTAGCGCGCCGGCAACACGTCGGCCATCGGCAACGGTTCAACCCCCAGCACCGACAGATCCCCCGTCCCGCGCGGACTGAGGATCGAGTCCTGCAGCAGCGCGACCTGATCCCAGGTGGCCAGCGTGGCCTGGCCGAAGCGCTGCTCCTGCCAGTCGAGCATCTTGCGCGCGGGACCGGTTGGCAGATGGAGCAGCGGCTTCTGCGCCCCGAAGTGACGCATCACGATCTTGAGAATCTGATTCTGGTTCAAGCGGTCCGGGCCGGCGAGAGCGATCGGCGCGCCGGGCGTGGCGATGTCCTTGAGCAGGGTGGCCGTGATCGCATCGGCGGCGTCTTCGGCCCAGATCGGTTGGAAGGCCGCCCTGCCCCGACCGATCACCGGCATGACCGGGAGCCTGGCCAGCTCTGACATCAGCTTGATCCACGGATCGTCGGGGGCGTAGATGATGCCGGCCTCGAAGATCACCGCCTCGAGCGTGGACTGCTTGACTGCTTCGGCTGCCAGCGCCTGCATGCGGATGAAGCGGCTGGCCGAGCTCTGCGACGCATTGAACGAGCTGACGTAGACAAAGCGGCGCGCTCCGGCACGCTTGGCGGCGTTCAGCAGGCGTAGCGTCGCCAGGCCGTTGAGCTCTTCGATCGTCCCGCGCGGCTGGTCGCGGGTGGTCGCCGCCAGATGGATCACTGTGTCGACCCCGCGAAGCGTGCGGTCGAGGCCCGTGGTGTCTGCAAGGTTGCCCAGCGAAATCTGCACCTGGACGCGGCTGGGACCGAGCCTCCGCGGCTCGCGCACGAGGCAGCGAACCTGCTCACCAGCGCCCAGCAGCCGTTGAAGAAGGGGCCTGCCAAGCGTCCCGGTTGCTCCAGTCATGAGGATCATTCAACGGGAGAATATGGAGTGACGGCGAAGGACTGTCTAAAATGGCAGCTCAAGCTTTTCAGAACCCTTTTGTAAGGAGCAAATTTGGCTTACGTAATTGCTGAACCGTGTATCGACACCAAAGACAACTCCTGCGTTGAGGTGTGCCCGGTTGACTGCATCCACCCGTCTCCCGACGAGCCTGGACATGAAGAGGCAACCCAGTTGTACATCAACCCGGACGAGTGCATCGACTGCGACGCCTGCGTCGAGGCCTGCCCCGTGGACGCCTGCTTCGCAGAGGACCAGCTCCCCGAGGAGTGGAAGAAGTACGCGGGTCTGAACGCCGAGTACTTCGCCGCGTAGCTCGATCATCAGTCATTGAACAAAAAAGAGCCCCGGCGTCCTGCCGGGGCTCTTTTTTTATGGTCCTCTTGGGGAGAGGGATCTTGCTTTGGGGAGGATGCCGATCGTTGTTGGGGGAGTTGATCGGCAAGTGTCGTCGCGTGCCGAGCAGCGACGACCGGGTCAGCTTGTGACGACTTAGAAGTCGAGCGCCTTCTCGACCTGGGTCTGGACGTCCTTGATGCGCGTCTCGACCTCGTCGGAGAGTGATGCCAGGCGGTCTTCGAAGTCCTTGCGCTGCTTGGTGATCGTGTTCTCGATCTCCTTGCGCTGCGTGTTGTAGGTCTTCTCGATCTCCTTGCGCTGCTTGCGGAGCTCGCGCTCTGCACGCGTACGCTGCTTCTTCAGGTCGCGCTCGACCTTGTTGGAGAAGGTCTTGCCACGCTTCTCGAATTTGGTCAGCGTCTTCTCGATCGAGTCGACCGAGCTGTACTTGTCGACAAAGTCGACGACGCCGTCGCGAACCTCGAGGACGATTCCGACCGGGACCAGGGCAGCCTTCTCGGCATACGCCTGGGCGCTGTCCGTGTAGGACTCGATCGCTGACTTGGCCTCTGCCTCGGTCTTCCTGGCAGTGGTCTTCGCTGACGTAGCCGTGGCCTTGGCCTGGGTACGTGCACTGGTGGGCTTGGTGGTCTTACGTGCCGTCGTCTTGCGAGCGGCCGGCTTTTTTGCGGTGGTGGCAGCCATTAGCGCCTTCCCTCCATAAGTTTGTTAGAAGTAACAATGAACAAACTATATACGTATGCAGCGGCAGATTGGTTACACCCAAGCAAGAAAAGCCCGAATCAAGCCGAATTGTGCTGCAAGGTTGCAGCTTTGCAGCGCTGCAAAGCTGCAACCTTGCAGCAAAAAACCGCTTGGTTGAGCGGTTAGGCGCCCAGGGCGTTGATCAGGAACTTCGCCCGGGGCTCGTCGCGGCCGGCGGCTACCGGTTTGTAGGGCGCGAGGTTCAAGGGGGCGATCAGGTCGGCGTCGTCGCCGAAGATCACGGTGGCGCCGGCTTCGCGGGCGATCAGCTGGGCAGCGGCGGCATCGATTGAGCGACAGGGGCGCAAGGAGAGCATGCCGTCGTACCGCGCCGCGGCGACCTGACACAAAGTCAGCGCGATCGATCCGATCGAGCGGATTCGTTGCACGTTGCCGTCAAAGGCTCCGAGCAGCTCCGGCGTCAGGAACACGGGCTTGGTCGATTCCAAGCCGACCACTTCCAGCTCATTGCCGGCCTCCGAAGGGTCGAGCGGGCGGCCGTCCACGGTCGCCCCTCCGCCCTTGATCGCGATCCACTCTTCGCTTGCGCCGAAGTCGTAGACGTAGCCGTAGACGACGTCGGCCATCGTTTCGCCGGTCGCGACGGCAACCGAAAGGCTCCAGGACTGCGCGACGCGCTTGGCGTTGAGCGAGCCGTCGATCGGATCGACAACGACCTTCACGCCCTTTGAACCGAAGTCAACCTCGCCGCGCTCTTCGGAGATCGCGTAGAAGTCGGCGCCCGAGTCAGAAAGCACTTTGAGCTCAGCGAACACGGCGTCTTCGGCGACCTCGTCAACGACAAGTGTGAAATCGCCGCCGGCTCCATGCCCCTTGCCGACCTTGCGATCCGCGTAGGTCGGATACTTGACGAACTCGCGCTTGATCGTCTCGACCATCCGGCGGCACGACGACGTCCAGTCGGTCCTCAGCGCGAGGTGGTTGGTTTCGCTAAGGCCGGTGGTTTCCATAACGGCACCGTATCCTAGAGATCGTGAGTGAATTCCCCGAGCCGATGACGTTGACACCAGCGCTGCCGCTGCCCGAACAGGTTCTCGAAGGCCTCAACGACCCGCAGAAGTCTGCGGTCACGCACCTCGGCGGTCCACTTCTGATCGTCGCGGGCGCAGGTTCAGGCAAGACGCGCACGCTGACCCGCCGCTTCGAGTGGCTGGTCGCGCAGGGCGTGCCGGCCGATCGCATCCTTGCGCTCACGTACACAAACGACGCCGCCGCAGAACTGGCAGAGCGGATCGAGCAGGCGCTCGGCGAGCTGCCCGAAGAGATCCACGCCACCACCTTCCACTCCTTGTGCATGGAGATCCTGCGCGACGAGTCCGGCCCCGCCGGCCTGAACCCGTTCTTCACGACGGCCACCGCGCCCGACCGCGTCGCGCTGATGCTCGGGCGGATCAACGAGCTGACCTTCGACCAGATATCGCTGCGCGGCAATCCTGCGGCGGCGCTCGGCGAGCTGATGTCGGTGATCGACCGCCTCAAAGAAGAGTGCATCTCGCCCGACGAGCTGGCCGAGTACGCGAAAGCTGCCCTCGCCGACGCGATCGAGGAGTCCGATCGCGAGAAGGCGTTGCTGCTCGCCGAGCAGGCGCGGCTCTACGCCGCCCACGAAAAATTCCTCCACGACGCCGCGGCGCTGGACTTCGGCGGCATGCAGTTCGAGCTCTACAAGCTGCTGGCCGGCAATGGGACCGTGCGAGCGCGCATCGCCCGCCGCTTTGACCATGTGCTGGTCGACGAGTTCCAGGACACCTCGTACGTCCAGCTCGAGATCCTGAAGCTGCTGACGCAGGATCACCGCAACCTCGCAGCCGTCGGCGACGACGACCAGTCGATCTACCGCTTCCGCGGCGCCTCCCCGCGCAGCATCCTCGACTTCCAGCGCCGCTTCGGCGAAGCCACGCGCATCGAGCTGGAGCTCAACTACAGATCCGCCCCGCCGATCATCGACGCCGCGCGTGCGATCGTGCGGATGATCCCCGACGACCGGCGCGTTCCGAAGAATCTCACGGCGGCAGTGGACAAGCCCGGCGAGGTGCTCTTCTGGCACGCCGAGTCCGAGGTCGCTGAAGCCCAGGCGATCGTCACGGAGATCGAACGGCTGATCGCCGATGTCGGAGTCGAGCCGCGCGAGATCTGCGTGCTGGCCCACAACCGCCCCCACGTCCGCGTGCTGGCCGATCGCATGGGCGCCCACGACATCCCTTACACGCTTCAGACCAAGGACTTCTTCCAGCGCTCCGAGATCCGCGTGCCGCTCTCGTGGCTGAAGGTGCTCGCCAACCCGACCCTGAACGAAGACGCCTGGCGCATGCTCACCGCGCACCCGATCAACCTCGACAGCGCCGACTACGCCGGCCTGATGAAATGGATGAAGCGCGACAAGCAGCCGCACGTGGTCGAGGCGATGCGCGGGGCGGCGCGCTCAAAGCAATTCTCACCGGAGACGCTGGACAAGATCCGCCAGTTCATCACGACCTTCGACACGCTGAACGCGAACTTCAACGAGCAGGGGCCGGGCGAGTTCACAATCCGCCTGATCAACGAGATCGCGATCAAGGGCTCTGTGCTGCTGGAAAGCGGCAAGGACGCGCCCGACCGACTGGCCAACCTCTCCAAGTTCCAGCGCCTGGCCGAGGACTACGAGGGCCGCAGCCCGCAGGCGAGCGCCCGCGACTTCGCCAACTACATCACCGGCATGGCCGAGGCGGGCTTTGACGAATCGAGCGAGTCGGCTGAGCGCGACCCGAACGCCGTGCGCCTGATGACCGCACACGGGTCAAAGGGTCTTGAGTTTGAGTACGTGTTCGTGCCGGGAATGATCCACGGTCGTTGGCCCGGGAATGCACGCGGCAACAAAGCAGTCCCGCCGGCCCTGTTGCGCGACCCGATGCCGCCGCTGCCGGGCAAGAGCCCCGATCGCGAAGCGCACATCGAAGAGACGCGCCGCCTGGCCCACGTCGCAATGACCCGGGCCCGCACCCAGTTGGTGCTGAGCTGGTTCGACTCCGACGCCCGCGGCCACAAGGTCAGCGAGTTCTACTCCGAGGCGATGCTCGCAGTCGACGGCAACGAGCAGGAGTTCCCCGAGCGAGATTTTGAGACTGCGGATTTCGTCTACGCCGAGATGGAGACGCTGCGCGGCGAGCTGATGGGTTCGATCGCCCAGGCCGGCGCGCAGCTCGGCGAGATGCGCCTTGACGCGCACGCCGGCACCCCGGATGACTTCGCGCGCTTTGCCGAACTGCTGAAGCTCTCCGCCCTGGTCCACCGCCTGCGCCACGGCCAGACGATCGCCGACGCGCTGCCAGAGGTCAACGACATGCTCACCAGCCAGATGTCGCCGGCGCAGCGCGCGGCCTACGAGGCGTCAGAGCTCGATGACCGCCTGCGCATCAGCGAAGAGCGCGTCGAAGAGCTCAGCCGGAAGATCGGCGCGATCACCCCGCAGCTGACCAACTTCCTGCCGACCATCGGCAACCGCCTGCGGCTTTCGGCTTCGGCGATCGGCAGCTACCAGCGTTGCCCCAAGCAGTACGAGTACGAGAACGTGATGAAGATCCCGACGCCCGACCAGTCGCACCTGCGCCTGGGGATCACGGTCCACAACGTGCTCGAACGCTTCCACAAGGATCTCGAGGAGCCGCTCGAACCCGAAGACGCGCGCAAGCGCATCGAAGGCCTGCTCGATCAGGCCGTCGTGACCGGCGGCTGGGGCCGCACCGACGACGACCGCCAGTTGCTCGAGCGCGCCCGCACGATGCTCGCCCGCTACGCCGACAGCGAGTTCGCCCGGCCCGAAGGCCCGGTCCGCACGGAGGCCAGCTTCTCGCTGAAGCTCCCACCGACCAAGCTGATGGAGACGACGCCGGTCGGCGGCAAGCTCCTCGACGGAATCCAGATCAACGGAAAGATCGACCGCATCGACACGCTGGCCGACGGCACCCAGCGCGTGATCGACTACAAGACCGGCAACGACAAGAAGGGCGCGGTCGCACTGCGCAACCAGGTCGCCAAAGAGATCCAGCTGGCGATCTACAAGTACGCCGGCGCGCAGGAGCTCGGGATCGATGCGCAGGGCCTTGTCTACTACTTCCTCGAGAACGCCCAACCGGTGATCGAGGCCGAGGCGACCGAAGAACACGTCGCCGAAGTCCGCGCGCAGATCAACGAGGTCGCAGACAAGATCATCTCGCTCGACTTCACCCCGGACCCGGAGCACCAGAAGTGCCGCAGCTGCGCCTTCCGGCACGTCTGCCCGGCTACTGAGGCCTAGCTGCCCTCTTGCGTGCGCAGGTACCGCTGGATCTCTTTGGCGATCGCGTCGCCTGAAGGGATCGGGTTGGCAGATTCGTCATCCGCGTCGGCGTCGGCGTTCTCTTCAAGAGTCTTGACGTAGCCGGAGATCTCCTCGTCCTGGGCCACCGCTGCAGAGACCTGCTCCTTGAATCGGTCGGCCGCCGCCTCGAGTTCTGCGGCATCAACGAGCGCGCCGGTGACGCCTTCGAACGCGCGCACGAGCGCCAGCGCAGCCGGTGGATTCGGCGTGGCCGCGACGTAGTGCGGAACCGATGCCCAGAGGCTGACCGTGGTCAGGCCGGCCTTCGCGCAGGCGTGCTGAAGCACCCCGGTGATGCCCGTGGGGCCCTCGTAGTTGGCAGTGCGAAATCCGAGCCCGCTGGTCAGCTCGCCGTCGGGTGAGATCGCGTTGATCGCCGAACTGCGCGTGTGCGGCACGTCGGCCAGCAGCGAGCCGAGCATCACGACCTTGCTGACCTCGCACTCCTGGGCCACGTGGACGATCGCGTCGCAGAAGGTCTGCCAGTGCATCGACGGCTCCTCGCCCTCCAGCAGCAGCACTCCGCCCTCAAGGCCGGCGACAGCAGCTTCGTAGAACGCATTGCGCGGCCATTCAACGAAACGCACATCGCCGTCGATCACGCTGATCTGCGGGCGGTGCGACTGGAAGTCGAAAAAGTGTTCCGGGTCGATCTCGGCGATCTTGCGTCGCTCACCGGTCTGACCGAGGTAGCTGACAGCGGCGCTCGCGGCGTTACCGGCGTCGTTCCAGCCCTGGAAGCTGACGACAAGTGTGGGTCCGCGCGGGATGTCCCCGTCGGACCAGACGATGCTTTCGGCGGCGCCTTCTCTCATTGACCTCCAACGCTATCCGGTCTGACCGAAAACGGCAATCGGTCATCGACATTTGCTGAGGGCGCGCGGCATAGACTGGCGCGGTGACGACGATTGCCGATCTGAAGCCGGACACTGAAGTCGACGGCGTCTACGCCTGCACGCGGAAGCAGAAACTGACCTCACGCAGCGGCGCGCCCTACCTCTCGGTCGAGCTGCGCGACGCCAGCGGCAAGATCGGCGCGCGCGCCTTTCGCGAGGCGAGCTTTCTCGATTCACAGTTTGATCGCGGAGACATCGTCCGCGTGGCCGGACGGGTCGAGTCGTTTCAGGATCAGCACCAGATCAACCTGCGTTCGATCAAGCGCGCAGAGCCCGGTGAAGCCGGTTCGCCCGGCGACTTCCTGCCCAGCGCCTACCGCGATGTCGATGAGCTTGAGGGATTCTTCGAGCACCTGATCAGCGAAGTCCACAACTCGGGCTACGCGCAGCTGCTCACGGCCGTGCTGGCCGACAGCGAACTGCGCGACGCGCTGCGGACCGCGCCTTGCACAATCGGCGGCCACCACGCCTACCTGGGCGGGCTGCTCGAGCACACGGTCGCCGTCGCGACACTGGCAAAGGAGACCTGGGACCTGCACCGCAGACTCGACGGCGACCTGCTGATCACGGCGGCGCTGCTGCATGACATCGGGAAGACGCGCGAGTTCGTCTACGCGGCCGAGATCACGCAGAGCGAAGAAGGCCGGCTGCTCGGGCACATGGAGCTCGGCGTCGAGATCATCCGAACGTTTGCGGCAAAGGCTCCCGAGCTCGACAAGTCGCGCGAACTGAAACTCTTGAGTTGTGTGCTCTCACATCACGGCGTCCCCGGCGGAGGCCGTGACTTCGCCAGCGCAGAGGCGCTGGCGCTCTACCGAATCAACGCACTGGATGCAGGAATCAAGGGGTACTTGGAATGAGCAGTGTTCTGATCACAGGAGCAGGGCGCGGGATCGGTCGCGCGACTGCGCTACGGCTGGCTGACGACGGCTGGGACGTCTACGCCGGCGTGCGCAAGCCCGACGACGGCGTGGCGCTCGTCCACACACTCGGCGACGCCGCCAAGGGATCGATCACTCCGGTGACGCTTGACGTGACCGATGACGCTTCGATCGCCGCTGCGGTCGAAGCGTTGCCGGCGCAGCTCGACGGAGTGGTCAACAACGCCGGGATCGTGGTTGACGGTCCGGTGGAGTCGCTGACCCGCGAGCGGCTCAGCGAGCAGTTTGATGTGAACGTGTACGGCGCCGTCGCCGTCACTCGCGCGGTGCTGCCGCGAATTCGCGCCGCGCGCGGTCGGATCGTCTTCATCTCCTCGGTCAGCGGGCGCATCTCTACGCCGTGGACCGGCGCCTACAACTCATCGAAGTTCGCCCTTGAGGGAATGGTCGACGCGCTGCGCATGGAACTGCGGCCGTGGAAGATCGCTGTCTCCCTGGTCGAACCGGCCAACACCCAGACCGACATGTGGGGCGGCGCCGAGGCGATGTTCGATGCCGGAGTCGAAGCCTTGACCCCGGACGAACATGCCTTGTACAAGGGCCACATGAAGGGCATGCGCCGCACGCTCGGTCTGATGAACAAGACCGCCTCGCCGGTCGACGGAGTGGCCGGCACGATCGAGACGGCGCTGACCGCGCGCCGCCCGCGCGCCCGTTACGTGGTCGGAATCCCGGCCAAGATCCAGGTGATCTCGTCCGGCCTCACGCCGCGCCCGATCCTGGACTTCGTCCTGGCAAAAGCCACCGGCGTCCCGCGCAAAGCATGACCGGACCCGCGAGCACGCACCTGACGACGGATCTTGCCCGCCTGCCGACCGCCGAGCATGCGCTCGTTGTCGGCAACGGAACCGAGGCCGAGGCGAGCTGGCTGGCTGACCGCGGCTGGAAAGTCACGACCGTCGAGCGCGATCTGACCGGCTTGGCAGCGGATTCCGAGCACTACGGCCTGGTTGCCAGTCTTTATGTGCCGGTCGTCGGATCGGCAGAAGACCTTGTGCTGCAGCTCGCCCGCGCTGTCAGGCCCGACGGAATTCTCTACCTCCTCGGGCACCTCGCGCCCGGCCAGAACCAGATCTCATCCGACGACGCGATTGCAGCGCTCTCGCCCGATCCATGGGAGATCGTCATTGCCGAAGAGCGTGCGCGCGCTGCCGACGACGGCGAAGACTCCGTCTTCTACGCCGAGAAGTCAGGAAGCTTTTAGTTCCGCGGCAGGCTCTGGCTTGATCGCCCGACGGCCCATGCGGAAGGCCACATAGAGCGCAAAGCACACGAACAGCAGCTGCAGCGCCCGCTGGGGCAGCTCGTTTGCGACAAACGCGGCCAGCACCGTCGCCGGCAGCGACACAACCCCGATCCACACGCCCTCGCGCACGGCCACGTTGCCGTACTTGTTCTGCCGGTAGCTGCCGACAATCGCCACCGGCACGATCGCCAGCAGCGAGGTGGCATTGGCCTCGGCCTGGGTCATGCCGAACAGAAACACCAGCGAGGGCACGAAGACCACGCCGCCACCCACGCCGAACAGCCCGGAGACGGTCCCGGCGACAAAACCGACAAGGATGACTTCAAAGATCTCCATCACTTCACCAGGTACAGCGCGATGATCACCAGCATCAGCACCGCAAACATCCCGCTCAGCACGCGGTCAGAGATGCGCTGCTGGATCCAGGTGCCAAAGAGCACGCCTGCCACTGCAGGGATCCCGATCAGCAGGCCCTTCTCAACGTCAACGCTTCCGAAGATCCCGTAGCTCACCACCGCATACGCGGCGATGATCACGATCGCCAGCAGCGAGGTTCCGGTCGCGCGCTTCTCGTTGAAGCCGCGCCAGAGCACCAGCAGCGGCACCATCACCGTTCCGCCGCCGACGCCGAACATCGCGCTGAACACACCGGCCGCAAGGCCGATGATCGTCAACTCGCCCGCGTCGCGCCGCGACGGGGACCAGTTGGTCAGCTCATTCTGATCGCCGCCGGCCATTGGTCAGCGATACTAACCCGATGTCTCACGGCAGCGAAACCACGACCGGTCCGTCAGCGGCGCTCGACGCCTGGCTGACCGCTGCCCACGAGCGCCCCAAGGAGTGCGCACTCTTCCTCGATGTGGACGGCACGCTGGCCCCGGTGGTCGAGCGCGCCGACGACGCCCGCGTCCCGACCGACGTCAGCCGCATCCTCGGTCGCCTCTCTGCGCGCCTGGGGATGGTGGCCTGCGTCTCCGGCCGCGCGGCGGCCGACGCCAAGCGCCTTGTCGGCGTGGGCGGGATCGTCTATGCCGGTGCGCACGGCGCAGAGCTGCTCGATCCGGCCACCGGCGAGGTCGAGCGCGCGCCTGAGCTCACGGCCTGGCAGAAACCGGTGCAGGACTTCGTCGCCAAGCTCGACCACGCCGAGATGCGCCGCGTCGGCGTGCGGCTCGAGGACAAGAGCTTCATCCAGGCGCTGCACTGGCGCGGCGCTGAGCATGAGGAAGAGGCTGAGGAACTCGTCCACGGCGCAGAGGCCGGGGCGAGGGAACTCGGCTTCGAGATCCATCACGGCCGCAAGGTCCTGGAGATCCGACCGCCGATCCACTTCAACAAGGGCATCGTCGTCGACCGGCTCGTCCGGCATTCGGGTCTGCAGTACGCCGCGTACATCGGCGACGACAACACCGACGTTGACGCCTTCGAGGCACTGCTCGAGCTGCGCGCCCACGGAGCCATCGAGGTCGCGCTCTGCGTCGGCGTCGCCTCTGAAGAGGCACCGGCGCAGCTCGTCGACCGCGCCGACGCGATGGTCGAAGGCCCGGCAGGCGTCAGTCGCCTGCTGCAAGAGATCTAGGCCGCCAAGCCTTGCGTTACTGCGACTTCCTCCACTCGAGCGTGCTGATGATCGGCTCAAGCGCGCTCGCGCTGGGGCTGATCAGCGTCGAGTCGCTTGCCCGCTACGGAAGTCCGACCCTGTACATCGTCAGCGGGGCCTGGCTCGTGATCTCGGTGGTGACCGGTTTGTGGCTGGGCAGCGGTCCTTCGGTTCAGGAATCCCTGCGAACCCTGCTCTCCCGGTCCCGGCCCGAGCCGATCTTTCCGAAGATCGAGCCCCCTGCGGTTCTGCTTTCGCGGCTCTGGCCAGTGCTCGCGATCACGCTCGTGTCAGCGCTCAGCTCCTACTGGTTTCCTCAGCTGGCTGTCGCGTCGGCCGGTTACGGGCTGATCTGGGCGCTCGCCTGGCGGCGCCAGTCTGACGCAGTGCTGGCGATCGAGGAGCGCGACGCCGTGCACTTCTGGATCGTGCGCAGCTCGCCGCTGAAGCCACCAAAGCTTGTACGCGTCCCCGCGATGTGACCGAGGGTTAGTCTTCAGCGCCCATGCCGCACCGCGAACCCGTAGACGCAAACGTCTGGCTGATCCTGCCGACCTACAACGAGGCCGAGAACATCGGTCCGATCGTCGCTGCCGTGGTGCAGCGGCTGAGCGAGGTCGCGCGCGAGCACACGGTGCTGATCGTGGATGACAATTCGCCCGACGGTACTGGCGACGCCGCCGACGTGCTGGCGGGCAACTACCCGAGCGTGCAGGTGCTGCACCGCGAGGGCAAGGGAGGACTCGGGCGTGCCTACCTGGCAGGCTTTGATGTCGCGCTGGAAGCCGGCGCAGACCTCGTGCTGGAGATGGACGCCGACTTCTCGCACGATCCGCGTGACGTCCCGCGCCTGATTCGCGCCGCTTACTCCGAGTGCGACCTTGCGATCGGCTCGCGTTACGTACCCGGCGGCGGCGTGCGCGACTGGACATTTCTGCGCAAGGCGATCAGCCGTGGCGGCGGGATCTATGCGCGCAAGCTGCTCGGCGTCGATGTCCAGGACCTGACCGGCGGCTTCAAGTGCTTCCGCCGCGAGACGCTCGAAGCGATCGACCTCGAAAAGGTGATCAGCAACGGCTACGGGTTCCAGATCGAACTGACCTACCGCGCCATACGGGCTGGCAAGACGGTCCAGGAAGTGCCGATCTTCTTCACCGAGCGTCGCGCTGGGGAGTCGAAGATGAGCCCGCAGATCGCGATCGAGGCGGCGCTGAAAGTGCCGGGACTCAAGCGTCGAGTGGACGCAGAGTTTGCGGCCGAGGACCCGTCGTAGGGTCGCTATACTTTATGAAGTATTAGAGAACGACTCAGGAGAAGAGCGAATCAATGGCCGACATCACCACAGTCACAGACGACAACTTCCAGTCAGAAGTCGTAGAGAACGACAAGCCCGTTCTCGTTGACTTCTGGGCGCCTTGGTGCGGTCCGTGCCGCATGGTCGCTCCGGTGCTCGAAGAGATCGCCAAGGAGCGCGGCGATGACCTGCAGATCGTCAAGCTGAACATCGACGAGAACCCGCAGACCGCCGCGAAGTTCCAGGTCATGTCGATCCCGACACTGATCCTCTTCAAGGACGGCGACGTCGCCCACAAGGTGATCGGAGCGCTCCCCAAGCGTCGCCTCGACGCCGAGCTTGAGCCGGTTCTGGCGTAGGCTGCGCACCATGCCAGTAGTCACGATCAAGCTCTTTGAAGGCCGCACCCGCGAGCAGAAAGACGAAATCGCCAAGCAGGTGACGCAGACTCTGGTCAGCGTCGCCGGTGCCTCAGAGGATCACTGTTGGGTGGTCTTCGAGGACATGAAGAAGAGCGACTTCGCGATCGCCGGCCAGCTTCAAGACGAAGCCTGAGACCGAGCCGCCGCTAGAAACCCGATGACCCGCCCGGCGAACCTCCGGCGGGCGGTGTCGTGGGGACTGCGCCCGTGCCGGCTGTCGGCGGAGTGACCGCGCCCGTGCCGAGCGTCGGTGATCCTGTGGTGCCGGTCGCGCCACCGCCCGTTGCGCCAGCGCCGGTATTCGGCGCGCCGCTGGGAACGAACACGTAGCTGCCGTCCTGCAGGCGGTAGACCTGACCGACTGCGGTGCCCTGGCCACCGCCGGTGGGACCGCCGGTGGGCTGGCCGGGAATCGGGGTGCCCTGCCCGGATGGACCGGCGACAAGGCCGACCACGCCGGCCGATGACAGCGCGGCAAGCAGCAGGCCGACCGCAAGAACAAGCGCGAGGTCGAAGAGGTTGACGAGCCCTTCCAGCGGGTCGCCGACGCGGTCAATGCGGCGTCCCGAGAGGCTGCCGGGTGTCGGCGTGACCTTCAAGAGCTACTCGCCCTTTGCGTCCCCGCCGGGCGAATCCGGAGTGGGCGCACCCGGTGTCGGCGCACCCGGTGACGGAGCCACGGGCGGAATCGTCGTTGACGGAGGAGGCGGCGGCGGAAATGCAGGAGCCGCAGAAGCTTTGGGCGTCTTCTTCCTCAGGCCGAACTTCTTTTTTGGTGCCGCGGCAGGCGCCGGGAAGGCGGGAGGAGCGGCACCGGACTGCGCCGGAGCAGGAGGAGCTGCGGGCGGCGGAGTGGCCGGAGCCACCGGAGCCACCGGAGCCGCAGCGGCCGGCGGCGGTGCGGCCGCCTGTTGGGGAGCCGGAATGACAAGCGTCTGCTCAGCGGCGACCTGCGAGGCCGCGACGGGCTGATCGGTGGCGGTCATGTGCGACGGCGCAGCCGCCGAGGGCTGGGGAACCGTCGCCGGGGTGATGATTGCGGCGTCGCCGCGCAGTTCGCGCAGGAACTCGAGGTCGGCGAGGTCCTTCGTGTAGAAGCGCTCGCGCACCAGCGCAATCGTGAAGGCGACAAGGCCGACGAGCACACCGATGACGGTGATCGAGAATGCGGTCTGGAGCTCGTCCGCCAGGACATTGGGCTGGCCCTTGCCCAGCGCAGCCAGCGCCGGCGAGAGCGGGATCAGGGTTCCCATCAGTCCCAGTGCCGGACCGGCGCGAACCAGCAGGCGCACGCGGTCGAGGCGCTTTGAGACATAAAGGTCGTACTCGATGACGGCGCGCTGCGCGTCAATCGCGTTTGCTGCGAAGAGCGTGCCGACAGCAGCCTTCTGCAGCTGGTCGTTGTAGGTGTAGCCCTTCAGGGTCGCCTGCGCGCCGGCCGTGTCACCGGCGCTCGCCTGCGCGACTGCGTGGCGTGAGACCTGTTCGAACGGAGTCTTGGGAAGCTGACTGCGCTTCCACGTTTCGACGGCAAGACGTCCGAGCTCATACGCCACCACAAGCAGCGCGATCATCGCGGCGATCAGCACCGGATAACGCAGAGCTTCGGCCACATCGGCAACGCTGTTGGTGATCGTGTCCCCGACCGAAGTCGCGTAAATCAAATTCACGGCTTGACCCACTCCCTTACTGCCCCAGAGAAAGAAAACGCGAACAGTAACGCGAGCAAATATGCCCACGCATCGTCCGCGTCATTGACCGGCTGAAAGATCGAGTTGAGCTGGGTGGCGACCGGGGCAGGGAGCGCGTTGATCGGCGAGCCTCCGCCAGCCGCGGCGGCCGAAACAGTCGGGGCAGAAAGCAGTACTCCGGTGACGGTCTTGAGGCCGCCGGTGCCGGAGACGTTCTGCGCTGTGTTGGTGATCGCTGTGCTGTCGATGCTCGTGGCTGAAGAAGTTGTCGGTGCCGTCGGGACCGTGGTCGCGTCAGTCGGGGTGACCGTCTGCTGCGGGATGGGCTGGTTTGCCGTGCTCGGTGGGATCGTGGTCACCGACCCACCGGCACCGGCGATGCCGTTGGTGCCCTGCTGGGTGATGCCGGGGGTGATGGTGTTGGTCGTCGCCGGGGTCGGGTCGGGGTAGGGGTTCTTGGTCGCGCCCTTGGCCTTCTTGCGCGAGGTGTACTCGACAGAGCCGGCACCGGTCGAGCCTGTGCCGCGCTCACTGACGACGACGTTGATCAGGTGCTGGCTCGTGCCGCTGGTCGCGTCCTTGGTCTCGATTGACGGACCGGTGTCGAGCTTGACGGGATTGCCCTTCGAGTCAAACCCGTACCACTGAAAGGACTTGGAGCCGGATCCGCCGCCGGAAACTTTGGCGCTCAGCGTGTACTCGCCGTTCTTGCGCTTCTTGGCGGTGACGCGGACGCTCATGATCTTCGCGCCGGGAGCACCCGGGACGATCTTCAGGCGCGCGCCCTTGGTTGAGAACGGAACAAAACTGTCCTCGCTGATCGCCTTGCTCAGATCCGGCTGCCCGGGCACCACTGCAGGAGTCTTGAACGGCCCGAGGCCGGGCTTCTTGCCAGAGCTGAGAATGATCGGCGGGCGCTCGGTGTCGCTCTGGTTGAGCGGGATCAGCGAGATCACTGAGTCGTCTGTCGTGCCGTAGCGGACCTTGACGAACTGGACATCGTCGGTCTTGACGCCGCCGGCTTTGAGGAACTCGATCAGTGGAACTCCGCTCAGGCCGACGGTCGTGGGCTTCTTCTTTCCGTGGAGGATCACGCTGTAGTCAACGTTGTTGATCTCGGGCAGGTCGCCGACCTTGACGGTTGCGGGCGCGCTGTCAGTTTCAGAAGTCTCGAAGACGTCGACGCTCGTGGGCAGCACGGCCTCTGCGCCCGCCGGTCGGAACATCACGACCAGGAGCGACAGGACCAGGCCTGCGATCAGCACGACGTGCGACGGATTGAGTTTCTTTGGTGAGCTTGGGCTGGTCATGTGAGTGGCGTTCCTGTGGGAGTGATCCGGTGCGATTTCGGCAGCGCTCTGCGCCGACCTGGTCGGTCAGCGGCAAAGGCCCCACAGTTGGAACAGATTAACGGGGTTGTTGGATGCGGACAAGGGTTTGAAGCAGGTGTTAACGCGCACACAGTCTGCAGATAAGCAGTACTTCAGACGCAGCTTTTGCCGGCTTTGGACCGCGCGACGACTGGATAGTGCTGGCCCGAGAGGGCAAGAACTGCATTTGTCGTCGAAATCGTCGGGTAGGAACCGCCTGCCGAAGGAGAAGAACGGAACGACCCGCCGTTCTTCTGCAAAGCGCGCAGTGCTCGCTTAGCGGCCTTGGTGCTGGCGCCCAACGTGTCGAACGCGCGGATCGCGTAGGCAGTGGCGTCGGCCTGGGTTTCGCCGTTGGGCGTTTCAGGGTTGTAGCCGCCGTCGAGGTTGCGCTGGTAGGTGATCCACTTGTATGCGGACTTCAGCGCGCCGTTGTTCTTGCTCATGCCGGCCGCACGCAGTGCCTCGATCATCAGCGCGCTCGATTCGACATCGTCGCCCGAGCTCTTGGACATCGCGAAGTTCCAGCCGTACTGGCCGCGACGCGACTTGGCGAAGTTCACTGCCTTGGACGGGATCTTCTCATGCGCTGCTCTGCGCCCCAGCATCGCGAGCGCGTGATCAAAGGAGGTCTTGCCGTACTGCCCGCTCGAGCTGTTGTAGTCGGAATTCAGGATGGCGATGAGGTCTGATTTCTCGCCGTCGGGGCCGAAGCAGCGCGGGTTGCGACCAGTTGCGGTGGCGGCGAGGATCAGCTTCGAGGTGGCGCCTGCGCTACCGGCGTAGTCGGTGGCCTCTTCTGCCACGGACTCGATGAAGCGGTCGGTGGTCTTCTTGCTGACGCTCACGCCGATCTTCTTCGCGGCGGCGAGCGCCGAGAGGGTGTCGGCCTTGAACCCTGTTCCGCCAGTGGGAAACTGCGAAAGCCCTGTGCTGCGGATCCAGCTGACGCCGTTCTTGACTGCGCCTTTGTCGGTCTTTGCGGCCTGGGCAACCGCCGCGCCGACCATCAGAGCCGTGACCGCAGCAAGCGCGGCCAGCAGATATGTCTTGCGAAAGTTCTTCATGCTCTCTCGATAACCCTCAAATCGCCCAAAAGGTTTGCACTCAGGCCTTGACAACCTTGATCGTCAACTCCATGCCGTCGATCGCGGCGACTTCGCCGTCGTCATCGTCGGCGACGCCGATCCCGACGCTCGTGGCCAGCGTCTCCGCGGCAAGATACTCCTCGTGCTCGGACGCCGCGGCCATCAGCGCTTCTTCACCGCCGAGCTGAAGGTCGATCCGGTCCTCGACCGCAAGGCCTGTGTCCTTGCGCGCATTCTGCACGGCATGAACGATTTCGCGAGCCAGGCCTTCGCGCTTCAAGGCGTCGGTGACGGTCAGGTCGAGCGCGACCGCGTGCGTTCCCTCGCGCTCAAGCTGGTAGCCGTCCAGCGGCGCGAGCACGACCTGGACGTCTTCTGGTCCGAGCAGGAAGTCCTCGCCTGCGACGGCAAGCCGGATCGGCTCGCCGTTCTTCAGATTCTCGTTGGCCTTCGCGCCGTCGAGCGCGGCGATCGCCTCCTTGGCCAGCGGCATGTTCTTGCCCAGGCGCGGACCGAGCGCCTTGAAGTTGGGCTTGATCTCGAAGCGCGCGAGCTCGTCGGCGTCGGTCACGTAGCGAACGGTCTTGACGTTCAGCTCAGTGAGGATCAGCTCCTCAAAGCGCGCGATCGCCGCCTGTTCCTCGCCGGTTGCGACCACGACGATCTCGCCGAGCGGTTGGCGGATCTTGACCTTGGCCTGAGCGCGGGCGGCACGGGCAAGCTCGACGGCCTGACGGGCGGTGGCCATGTCGGCCTCGAGGCGAGAGTCGTCGAGCTCGAGGTTCGGCCGGGGAAAATCCGTCAGGTGGACCGATTCCGCGCCCTCTGAGCCTGCAAGCTTGGAGTAGATCTCGTCGGCGATGAACGGAGTGAACGGCGCGATCAGTTGGGAGATCGTGGTCAGGCACTCGCGCAGCGTCGCGATCGCGTCGGGCTCTGCGTCCCAGAAGCGGCGGCGCGAGCTGCGCACGTACCAGTTCGAAAGATCGTCAACCAGTTCGTCGATCGCCTTGCCGGCGGCCGTGGCGTCGTAGTCGTCGAGACGGTCAGCAACGGTCCGCACGGTCGACTGCAGGCGGCTCAGCGCCCAGCGGTCGAGGTCGCCGCGCTCGGCCGGCGGCCTTGCGCCAGCGCCGTCCTGGTCGCCGGTGTTGGCGTACATCACGAGGAAGCCGAAGGTGTTCCAGAGCGTCAGCA
>JAEMRJ010000132.1 GCA_016463365.1 Thermoleophilaceae bacterium
GCTAAACATCACTCCTAGGATCGAGTGATGGCAGACGGCAACGGACAACCACGGAAGGCGGGCACTGCCTTCAGCGACCGGATGGTGATTTCGGGCGCCCGCGAGCACAACCTCAAGAACATCTCGATCGAGCTGCCGCGCGACGCGCTGATCGTGATCACCGGGCTCTCGGGCAGCGGCAAGTCCTCGCTCGCGTTCGACACGATCTACGCCGAGGGCCAGCGCCGCTACGTCGAGTCATTGAGCGCCTACGCCCGCCAGTTCCTCGGCCTGATGGAAAAGCCCGACGTCGATTCGATCGAGGGCCTCTCGCCGGCAATCTCGATCGACCAGAAAACCAGCTCGCGCAACCCGCGCTCGACGGTCGGCACCGTCACCGAGATCTACGACTACCTGCGCCTGCTGTGGGCTCGGGTCGGTCATCCCTATTGCTACAACTGCGGCGACGCCATCGAGGCCCAGTCGGCCGAGCAGATCATCGACCGCGTTCTTGACCTCGAGGACGGCACGAAGTTCCTGGTGCTCGCGCCGATCGTCCGTGGACGCAAGGGTGAGTACGCGAAGGTTTTCGATCAACTGCGCGCCGACGGATTCGTACGCGTGAAGGTCGACGGCGAGATCCGCCGCCTCGACGAAGACGAGCCGATCGTCCTCGACAAGAAGTACAAGCACGACATCGCAGTGGTGGTGGACCGCCTGACGATGCGCCCGGACCTGCGCAAACGCCTGGCAGATTCGATCGAGACCGCCGTCGGGCTTGCCGACGGCCTGGTCGAGATCGAGACCGTCGAAAACGATTCCAGAACGTTCCTCTACAGCGAGAAGTTCCTCTGCATGAACTGCGGCTCCTCCATGCCCGAACTGGAGCCGCGCAGCTTCTCCTTCAACTCGCCGCACGGCGCCTGCCCGTCATGTCACGGCCTCGGCATGGTGCGCACAGTCGACCCGGATCTCGTCGTCCAGGACGAGTCCAAGCCGATCGCCGACGGCGCGATCAGCGGCTGGCTGGTTCCGTTTTCTCTGCACTTCGACCGGCTGGCGCAGGCCGTCGGAGAACACTCGGGTTTCGACGCTTCGCTGCCCTGGAATGAGCTTTCAGAAGAGGCGCGCGAGATCTTCCTGAACGGCCTCGGCAAAGAACGCATCCCCGTCACGTACGTCACGCGCCGCAACAACACGCGCACTTACATGGCCAAGTACGAGGGCATCGTCCCGTCGATCGAGCGCCGCTACGCGGAGACCGACTCCGACAACGCGCGCGAGTTCCTCGAGCAGGTGATGGCCCTGAAGCCCTGCGCCGACTGCGGCGGAGCCCGCCTGCGGGCCGAAAGCCGCTCGGTTCGCGTCGACGGCCTCGGGCTGCACGAGTACACGCATCTTTCAGCTGCCGCCGCGCTCGAATGGATCAGCCAGGTCAAGCTCAGCAGCACGGAGCAGCAGGTCGCAAAACTGATTCTGCGCGAGATCGAGGAGCGCCTGAACTTCCTCGTCAACGTCGGAGTGGGGTACCTGTCGATGGACCGCACCGCCTCCACGCTCTCCGGCGGCGAGGCGCAGCGCATCCGCCTGGCCACGCAGATCGGCTCCAGTCTGGTCGGCGTGCTCTACATCCTCGACGAACCCTCGATCGGCCTGCATCAGCGCGACAACGAGCGCCTGATTGCCACGCTTGAGCGCCTGCGCAACCTCGGCAACACCGTGATCGTCGTAGAGCACGACGAGGGCACGATGCTCGCCGCCGACCAGATCGTCGACATCGGCCCTGGCGCCGGCATCCACGGCGGCCAGATCATCGCCCAGGGCACCGCAACACAGATCAGCAAGGTCAAGGAATCGCTCACCGGCCAGTACCTCTCGGGCGCGCGCAAGATCGAGTTGCCCTTCGCGCGGCGCAAACCGCAGGGCTGGATCGAGGTCAAGGGCGCCACCCAGCACAACCTCAAGGGCGTCGACGCGAAGTTCCCGCTGGAAGTCTTCTGCTGCGTCACCGGGGTCTCGGGCAGCGGAAAGTCAACGCTGGTCAACGACATTCTCAACAAGGCCGCGACTGCCTCGATGAAGAACGGCGGAGCCTCGCGTCAGCGCCCGGGCGTCCACAAGTCGATCCTCGGCCTCGAGCAGGTCGACAAGGTGATCGACATCAACCAGTCCCCGATCGGCCGCACCCCGCGCTCAAACCCCGCCACCTACACCGGCCTGTTTGATCAGGTGCGCGAGCTCTTCAGCCGCACCCAGGAGTCCCGCGCGCGGGGCTACAAGCCCGGCCGCTTCAGCTTCAACGTCAAGGGCGGCCGCTGCGAGGTCTGCTCGGGCGAGGGCCAGATCAAGATCGAGATGCACTTCCTGCCGGATGTGTATGTCCCCTGCGAGCAGTGCCACGGCAAGCGCTACAACCGCGAGACGCTCGAGGTCAAGTACAAGGGCAAGAGCATCTCCGACGTCCTCGACATGACGATCGAAGAAGCCGCCGAGTTTTTTGAGCCCGTGCCAAAGATCGCGCGCCGGCTGAAGACGTTGAACGACGTCGGCCTCGGCTACGTCACGCTCGGCCAGCCGGCAACCACGCTTTCCGGCGGCGAGGCCCAGCGCGTAAAGCTCGCCAATGAACTGGCACGGGTCGCCACCGGCAGCACGCTCTACATCCTCGACGAGCCCACCACCGGCCTCCACTTCGCCGACATCGAGCGCCTGCTCCAGGTGCTCCAGCGCCTCGTCGACGCCGGCAACTCAGTCGTGGTGATCGAGCACAACCTCGACGTCATCAAGACAGCCGACTGGCTGATCGACCTTGGCCCCGAAGGCGGCGAGGGCGGCGGGGAGATCCTCGTTGCCGGCACGCCCGAGGCCGTGGCCGCCGAGAAGCGCTCCTACACCGGGCAGTTCCTTGCCGACATCGTGACGGCCAAGAAGCCCCCGGTCAAGAAGAAGCCGCGCGCCAAGGCCGCCGCCTGACGCCGGTAGGGTGGCTCGCATGGACCCCACCTCAGAAGACCTCAAACTATTCGCCCAGAAGCGCGACTGGTACGAGCGCAACGACAAGCCCGAGAACCGCGATCGCATCATGCGCGAGTTCGCGGCTCGTCGCTCCTACGTGCACTTCCCGATCCACGGCGAGATTCTCGAGGGCTTCGAACGCGGCAGGCTGGAGATCGGCGAGAACTCGCACCTCGAGCCGCACTGCTGGATCACGATGAACCTCGAAACCGGCCACGTGAAGATCGGCAACGGCTGCTTCCTGAACATCGGAACGATGATCGCCGCGCAGGATTCAGTCAAAATCGGCGACCACTGCATGTTCGGCAACGGCTTCTTCGTCGGCGACGCCGCGCACAATTACGACGATCCGAGCACTCCGATCACCACTCAGGGCTTCACCAGCAAAGGCCCGGTCACGATCGGGGACAACTGCTGGTTCGGGGTGCACTGCGCCGTGCTTCCCGGCGTGACCGTCGGCAACCGCGTCGTCGTCGGCTCAAACAGCGTCGTGACCCATGACCTGCCCGACGGCGTCATCGCCGCCGGGGTTCCGGCAAAAGTCATCCGCGAAATCGACTTCAAGCCGACTCCGGCGCAGCGGACCTAACGGATCGAAAGATCCCTGAGCGCGATCGCCACAGCATGGGCGCGCGTTGATGCATCGAGCTTGCGCATCGCGTTCTTCACGTGCGTACGCACCGTGTGCGCACTCAGCGAGAGCTTTTCAGCAACCTCGTCAGTCGAAAATCCGTCTGAGAGCAATCCCAGGATCTCACGCTCACGACGCGAGAGCTGCGGCTGATCCGAGGCGATCATGTCGTTGATCTGATCGTCGCTCATCGGCTCGGGGAGCCAGCGACGCCCGCCCGCAACGGTGCGGATGCCCTCGATCAGGCCCTCGGTGTTGTCGTCCTTGATCGCGAAGCCGAGCGCGCCGGCGCCCATTGCGCGGGCAACCAGGCGGTCGTCGTGATAATCACCCCAGGCGATCACGTTGAAACGCTTGCGACTGAGGTCGCGGATCAGGTCGATCGCGTCCATCGCTTCTGGCCTGAGGTCCACGACGACCACGTCCGGCCGCTCAGTCGCGATCAGCTCTCTTGACGCCTCATTTGCCCGTGTGTCGGCGACGACTTGAATGTTGTGCGGTTCGAGCACGTAACGGAGGCCGCTACGCAGGACCGCGTGGTCATCAATGACCACAACTCTGGTCTCGGCGCTCATGCTTTTATGGATTCCTTTCGCTACGGCCTCGCCGGGCGCTTGGCAGCGTTCCTCCGATTTGCGGAGGTAGCCGAGTTGCGATCCGACGAGCCGTCTTTAGCTCGGTTGTGAGCTGCTTCCCAGGCGGGGCCACCTGGTAACACCTGCCGGTCCACCAAGGCCGACAGTGGTCGCAATATACATCAATAACCGGCGGGTGACCAGTCAGTCACTTGGCCGTTCAGCCAGTTTCTGTGCGGGTCAGCCCAGTTGGCTGTGCGTGCGTTCGACCGAGAGCGTCGTCGACCACTCGCGCAGCTCGTCCGCCTCGTCCGGAGACATCCCGTAGCCGTGTTCCGGCTCCGGATATGAGCGCGCGCGTACGTCGTCTGCGTACGCACTGACGCCGCGCACCATCGCTTCACGGATCTGCGCGTACTGGCGCACGAACTTCGCGGGGCGACCGTTCCAGATGCCCAGAAGGTCGTGGTAGACAAGCACCTGGCCGTCTGCGGCCGGGCCTGCGCCGATTCCGATTGCCGGGACCTCGAGGTGGGGCATGAGGGCTTCGGTCAGCTCGGACGGCACTGCTTCGAGCACGATCGCGAAGCATCCTGCCGCTTGGAGCTGGAGCGCCTCTTCGATCACTTCGCGGCCGCGGGCAGCTGTGCGGCCCTGAGCGCGGAATCCGCCCAGTTGCACGGCGCTCTGCGGCGTGAGGCCGACGTGTCCCATCACCGGGATACCGGCGTCGACGATCGCCTTGGCACGATCGGCGGAAGCACCACCACGTTCGAGCTTGACCGCATCGCAGCCGGCTTCCTTGATGAAGCGTTGGGCATTGGCGATCGCGACCTCGTTCGAGGCTTCATAGCTGCCGAAGGGCATGTCGCCGATCAGCAGCGGGGTCTTCAGGCCGCGCCGCACGGCGGCCGAGAGCATCACCATCTCGTCCATCGAGACCGGGGTGGTGTTGGGGTAGCCGAGCACGACCATCGCCGCCGAATCGCCGACCAGGACGAGGTCCACGCCGGACTCGTCCACAACCGTGGCCGAGGGGTAGTCGTAGGCCGTGACCATCACGATCGGCTCGCCGAGCGCCTTCTTCTCGAACAGGCGCGTGATCGACATCGGGCTCACGGCTTGCGAGTTGGGCTTGTTGCTGGTCGGGCTTGACTGTTGGGGCTGGTGAGGGGCGGGCTGCGGGTACGTGCTCATGGTGATCTTGCTCCTTGATCGGGCTAGCGCTCGCGGGGGTCCTGCACTACGGAGCTGCCAAGCAGCTTCGCCACTTCGTTGTCAACTGAAACGCGCTGGTTGTCCTCGTCCACGTGGACCACAACCGGCTCGTAGTTCTCAAGGTCCTTCTCGGTGTAGTCGGCGTAGCTGACGATGATCACCTTGTCGCCCTTGGCGACGAGCCTTGCGGCCGCGCCGTTGACCTGGATCATTCCGCTGCCACGCTGGCCGGCGATCGTGTAGGTCTCAAAGCGCTGTCCGTTGTCGATGTCGAGCACGTGG
>JAEMRJ010000133.1 GCA_016463365.1 Thermoleophilaceae bacterium
CGAGCATCTGGTCGTAGATGCGGCGGATGACCGGCGCCATCTTGATCGAGACGCGACCCGAGAGGATCAGAAGGTCGGCCTGGCGCGGCGAGGCGCGGAAGGCCTCAGACCCGAAGCGGGCGACGTCGTAGCGCGCGTTGACGATCGACATCATCTCGATCGCGCAACACGCGAGGCCGAAAGTCATCGGGAAGACGGTCTGCGAGCGCGCCCAGTTGAGGGCCTTGTCGAGCGTGGTCAGGCCGACCGATTCTTCGACGTAGCGCTCGAAATCGTCGCCGACGAGATCACCGCGCAGCATGTCGCGCGCCTTGAGCTGGCGCGCGCGGAACTCCTCGGGCGAGCCCGGTTGGGTTGCATACGACGGGCTGGGCAGATCGTCCGTCAAAGCTTCCAGTCCAGTGCGCCGCGACGCCATGAGTAGATGAACCCGACGAGCAGGAGCACGCTGAAGGTCAGCGTCTCGACCAGCGCGAAGACGCCGAAGGCCTCGAGCTGAACTGCGACGGGATAGAGAAAGAGCACCTCGACGTCAAAGAGGATGAAAAGCATCGCGATCAGGTAGAAGCTGATCCCGAAACGGAAACCGTCCTGCACTTCAGAGGGCAGACCGCACTCGTAGGGGTCCTCCTGGGCGGACTTGGTCGGCGTCCACGACTTCGGCTTCTTCGGGCCGACGTAGATGTTGCCGATCGTGAAGAGGATCCCCACGACAAGGCCGAGCACGAGAAAGACCAGCACAGGCAGGTAGTTGTTGAGCATCCTTGTAGACCTTTCCGTGATCGGGGGGTGAGGAAAGTCTCGACCGCGACAGTGAGTCACGACCGCCGTCCATCATATGACATTGTGACAACCTGTTACATAGTGCAGTTTGGCGCAAACTAGTGCGCCCTGGGCGCCCGCCATGCTGCGTAGTGTTCGCGCCGTGGCAAACGTCCATCTGATCGTCGGAATCGCCGTAGTGGCGCTCAATCTGCTCGCCGGAGTCTGGGGGGTGTTTGCGTGGCTCACGCGTCGGCCGAGCGTGGCGTTCTGGTATCTGCTGCGCGTCGCGCAGGGCGCGATCATCATCCAGACGGTGCTCGGGGTGGCGCTGCTCCTGAACGACAGCAAGGCCGCCTCGGACATCCACTACCTCTACGGGCTGCTGCCGCTGCCGCTGATGCTGGTCACCGAGATGATGCGTGTGGGCGCCGCCCAGCAGGTGGTCGGAGACATCGATTACGAGAAGCTCCCCGAGGATGAGGCGCGCGAGCTTGCGATGCGCATCTTCATCGCCGAGACCCGCGTGATGGCGCTCGGCTGCCTGATCATCGCCGGTCTGGCGTTTCGCGCCGGGACCACGAGCGGCGGGTTCTAGGGCGTCTGCGACCGAGCCGGCGCCCCGCCCACGAGGGACGGGACGCCGGGGGTACGCCAGAGCCGTGACCGACTACGGAACGACGACCGTCGCCGTCGACGCAATCTTCTTGCCGTCGCGGGCGTAGGCGACGTGGTCGTTGCCGTTGAGTTCGACCATCACTTTGTGTGTCCCGCTGGCGAGGTTGCCCAGGTAGTACGCGCCGGCGTAGAGCCGCGTGACCTTCACGCCGTCCACCATCAGGTGGCCGTGACCCTCGCCGGAGACGTGCTTGCCGCTCGCGTGCTCGGGCGCCCAGCGAAATGATCGCGTGGAGACGAACAGGTTGTAGCCGGCCATCTTGTCCTTCTTGACCTTGACCGTGACCTTCATCTTCTTGTTCGCGGCGTGGGTCTCGCCGGTCATGCCGTGGGCGTGGGCGAGCGAGGCACCGATCAGCAGCGTGGCGATGATCGAGGCCATGAGGACGCGAGCAGGTGTGTACTTGCTTAGAAGCATTGAAGAATTTCCTTTTGGTTCGCTTGAAATGGAGACGGCCGGACATCTGGTCCGGCCGCTGGTGTTCAGACGAACGCGGCTGGCGGCGCGCGACCGGCGCGCGACGAGACCATCGGGGCCGACGGCGCCCGTCCGGGGGCGGTTGAGGTCGGAAGCAACGAAGCGCAGGCGCGGATCAGCTCGCCGCGCCAGGCACCGACCAGGCTCATGACGAGCCTCAGCCCGCAGATCGTCAGGCGCGCGATCAGGAACGCGACAAGCCCGATCGCCGCCTGCACCGGAACGCCAACGGCGAGCAACATCGAGAGCGCCACGTACGGCGTCGGCGCAAGAGCGACTTCAACCAGCTCTCCGCCGACGAAGCCCAGGGCAGGTATCGACATCGACAGCGCGGCGCGCATGCGCCAGGGCGGCGAGACGTCATCCGAATCTGCGCGGGCGAAGAGCGAGCGCGCCACCAGTCCGAAAGCGCCCACGGCGGCGATGGACGCAAGCCAGCCAGCCGCCGGCAGATACCCGTGCACCACCTGGGCGGACGGGTCGCCGGAGATTCCGAGCAGTCCGTACACAAGTTGGTGCCCGGCGCCGTAGCCGAGCAGGATCAGCCCGATCGTGTAGGCAACCGTCCCGTTCTGAAACCGCTTCGCCCGGATCAAGGCGTCTCGCCCATCAGTCGCGCGTAGGAACCACGGTGGTAGAGCAGCGGCTCACCCGGTGCGGTGCCGAAGTCTTCAACGGCAACGATGCCGATCTCGTGGTCGCCCCCGGGGCGCAGATCTGTCAATGCCCCGGCAAACCACCCGATCGCGCCGTCGAGTACCGGTGCGCCGGCATGCTCCTTCCAGCCCACCCCTGCGAACTTCTCTTCTTCGGTCGACTTTGAGGCAAAGACCTTCGAAATCTCTTCCTGCTCGGCACTGAGCACGTTGACCGCCACCCGACCACTCGCCTCGGCGGCCACCCGCGTTCGCGCGGTGCGGTCAAAGCAGACGATCATCAGCAATGGTTCGAGCGAGAGCGATGTGATCGCGTTCGCGGTCATGCCCGTGGGGCCGTTGTCCGAGAACGCCGTCACCACACACACGCCTGTGGCGAACTGCCCGATCGCGCTTCGAAAACGCCTGATTTGCTCCGGATCTGTCATTCGGGGCCTAATTGAACCAGTAAATGGTTTCGGGTCGCGTATTATCCCCGCCGATGTTCAACCGCACACGAATCCTGCTCGTGCTCGCCCTTGTCGCGGTGGCCGCCTTTGCGTCCGGCTGCGGCAGCCAGGGCGTCAGCCTCGCCGACAACACTTCGGCTGGCGCAGGTGCGCAGGCCTTCGCAGAGAAGTGCGGCGGCTGCCACACGATCTCCTACGCCGGCACCACCGGGTCCAAGCCCGATGGCGAAGTCAACTCGAAGGACCGCACCAACGGCCCCAACTTCGACCAGCGCAAAGAGACCTACCAGTCCGCGATCACCGCGATCCGCCAGGGCGGATTCTCCGGCGCGATCATGCCGGGCAACATCGTCACCGGCCAGGAAGCCGAAGACGTCGCGACCTTCCTCGCCAAGTACTCCGGTCGCAACCCGAACTGACTGCCGTCGCAGATCGGGTAACCGGCGCGGCATGTATACGTTGACCTGATGCTTGACCTCAAGGCGATCCGTAACGACCCGCAGCCGGTGCTTGAAGCGCTGGCGCGTCGCAAAGACGGCTCGGACGACCGCCTGAAAGAGGCGCTCGAACTGGACTCCCGTCGCCGCGAGATCCTCCCGCGCTCCGAAGAACTCTCGGCCAGGCAGAACGCCGCCAACGACGCGATCGCCAGCGCCAAGCGCGACGGCGGCGACGCCGCTGCCGCGATCGACGAGATGAAGGCGATTGCCGCTGAGAACAAGCTCCTCAAGGAAGAGCTTGCGAACGTCGACGACCTGCTCGCCGGCGTTCAGGGCAGCCTCCCGAATCCTCCCGACCCGACTGCGGCCGACGAGGACACGGAAGTCAGCCGCTGGGGCGAAGGCGCCGCCGACGGCCTCGACCACATGCAGCTCGCAGGCTCGATGATCGACCTCGAGGCCGGCGCCCGCGTCGCCGGATCGCGCTTTGCCTACCTGAAGGGCGACCTCGTACGGCTTGAGCTGGCGATCGTCCAGTACATGGTCGACAAGCTCTCCGGCAAGGGCTTCACGCCTGTCATCCCGCCGGTGCTCGTGCGCGAGCGCGCGCTCTACGGCACCGGAATGTTCCCTGACACCGAGCAGCAGATCTACCGCGTCGAAGAGGACGAGCTCTACCTCACCGGCACCAGCGAGGTCGCGTTGGCCAGCCTGCATGAAGGCGAGATCCTCGACGCCGCAGACCTGCCGCTGCGCTACGCCGGCATCAGTCCGTGCTTTCGCCGCGAGGCCGGCGCCGCCGGCAAGGACACGGTCGGGATCTTCCGCGTCCACCAGTTCGAGAAGGTCGAGATGTTCGTCTTCTGCGCCCCCGAGCAGGCGGCCGAAGAGCACGAACGCATCCTCGCAATCGAAGAGTCGATCATGCAGGACCTGCAGCTCCCCTACCGCGTCGTGAACATCGCGGTCGACGACCTCGGATCATCCGCGGCGAAGAAATTCGACATCGAAGCGTGGCTTCCCAGCCAGCGGCAGTACCGCGAACTCACCTCGTGTTCAAACACCACCGACTACCAGGCCCGGCGACTCGGCATCCGAATCCGGCCTGAAGGCGGAGGCTCGCCGGTCACGGCAAATACGTTGAACGGCACGGCAACAGCCCTTGGACGGACAATAATTGCAATACTTGAAAATCACCAGGGCGAAAACGGGACAGTTGTAATCCCTGAGTTGCTGCAGAAGTTTGGGGCACCATCCACGATCGGAGAATCATGACCAAGGTACTAATCGCTGACGACCACCACATCGTGCGTGACGCAATCAAATTGCGCCTGCTCGAGAACGACGACATCGAGGTCGTTGGTGAGGCTGCAAACGGCCTTGAGGCGATTGACCTTGCCAAGTCCGAGAAGCCCGAAGTGGTGATCATGGACGTCGAAATGCCTGCAATCGACGGCATCGCGGCAACCAAGTCGATCATCGAGCAGTCTCCCGGCACGAAGGTCATCATCTTCACCGCCCACCCGCAGCCAGACCTGCTCGCGCTCGCCCTGCGCGCTGGCGCCACCGGCTACGTGCTGAAGTCCTCCAGCGCACAGGAGCTCCACGAAGCCGTCCACACCGTCGCTGGCGGCGGCACTTTCGTGAATGGCGGATTCGACGCTCCCTCGCCCGGCGTGTCAAACCTCGAGGCGCTCAGCCCCCGTGAAGTCGAGATCCTCCAGCTGCTCGCCGAAGGCAAGCGCGCCAAGGACATCGCCAACGAACTTTCGCTCAGTCCCGCGACCGTGCACACCCACGTGCGCAACGCGATCAGCAAGCTCGAAGTCGACACCCGCACGCAGGCCGTCGCCCTCGCCGTGCGCTTCCGCTACCTGGTGGACGCGCCCGAGCTCGAGGACGAAGAAGAGGCCACGGGCGGAGCCGACAACGGGGCTGTGCTGCCGAACAGCTGACTCAGCTCTCTAGCTAGTTTTTCTAGCTAGATCGCGACATGATTGATGCATGGCCGAATTTGGCATGCACGAAGCGAAAACCAGCCTCTCGCGACTCGTGGAGCGGGCGATCGCTGGCGAGGAAGATTGAGGGAGACCAGAGTCGATTCATGGTCGACGCAGTGTGCCGATGGCTGAATTGCTCCAGAGGTCCGGTTCGTAAGTAATCTTCCCCGCGGAGGGTTGGCAGAGCGGTTGAATGCGCTGGTCTTGAAAACCAGTAACGGG
>JAEMRJ010000134.1 GCA_016463365.1 Thermoleophilaceae bacterium
GTGATCGCGATCCCGTTACGTGACTTGATCTCAATCTGCATGTTCCACCAACTCCTTGTGTTTTGGAAGTTGATCGGATCGCATGCAGCCAGAGCGAGTGCTCGGGGCTCACGACGCGAGTGGCGCCGGTGCAATCCGGTCACTCGTGCGTGTCTGTCGCCCGGCGCTGGCGAATGACACTGACCGGGCCAGGACTGAGCCTGTCGGGTGGTGCCGTTCGCGGATCGCCTGGGCGCATACCTCCAATGTAACGCCTGTGGTGACAACGTCGTCGCACACCACAACGTTTGTCGGAAACACCGCTAAAGAATTTGGCGTGTGTTGTCGAATCGCCCGCTCATCCACGGTGATCGCGCTGGCGGGCATCTGAAGCCGCCGGGCGCGACTCAGCTGCGATTGCGGAGGGGCAACTTCGGCCCGGCGGAGGCAGTCCACCACGAGCAGTTCGGTGCCTTGGGCGAGCGCCCGGGCAAGCAGCAGCGACTGGTTGTATCCGCGTGCACGACGGCGCGCCGGGTGCGGCGGCGCCGGAACAAGCCAGTCCGCTTCGGCGAACCAGGTTGGCAACCGCGGGCGCATCAGCTCGGCCAACTCTTCGGCGACCGCCACCGCTCCTTCGAACTTCAGGGCCGCGACCAGTGATCGCGCCTCTGCCCGGTGCGGAAATGCAGCAAAGCAGGTCTGGTCCGATCGGCCGATCGGCATCCGCTCAAGTTCCCCGCGGCAGCGGAAGCAGATCCAGGCACTCGGCTCTGTGGCCGCCGCGCATGCCGCGCAGCGTGGTGGCACGAGCAGCCCGACTGCGCGGTTGATGAGATCGCGGTGCATGCAGTCAGCCTGCCGACCCGCGTGTAACGGTTCAAGACCGGAATGTAAGAATTCGACCCATGAGTCGCGACGAAAAAGTCACAGCGGCCGGTGTGGTGATGTTCTACTGGGATTCCGGCGACGAAGAACGCCACCTGCTCGTGAACATCGACCCCGACGACCACCACAAGCCGGACGCCTTCGAACTGACCGGCGACCTGCGCGATGCGGCGATCGCTGAGATCGACGAAGGCCTGCGCATGGAGGTGGACTACCTGATCGAGCACCACGAGATTGTCGACCCGGACGGCGCGACCACGATGGACCGCACGCGGCCGAAAATATTGGCCGTGCGCTTCTTCGCGGACGGTTAGAGCAGTTCGATGCGGATCTTGGCGTTGCCTGTCTTCTTGCGGGCAGAGATCTTGATGTCCCAGGTACCGGGATCGACCGCCGTGAACAGCGACTCGACCCGCCCCCTGGTCCTTGACTTCGCGTAGAGCTTGCGACCGCCGTGCGGGTAGACCCAGACGTCGAAGTCGCGGCCCTTGGCACCGCTCACGTAGACATACAGGAAGCTGATGTTCGGGGTTGTGACCGTCTTCGTGTAAGTGCGCGCGTGCCTGATCGTGCGCGTGAGCTTCTTGGTTGAGAGCTTGAGTCCGATGTCGATGTCGCGCTTCATCGCCTTGAGCGCAGAGCTTGCGGGCGGCCCGGCGGTGGAGAGCTGCCAGCCGATGATTCCGTTGAGGACGACGAAGTCTTCGGCGTATAGCTCGGGGAGCAGATTTTCCCAACTGGGGCTGCTGCAGGCGAAGGTGTCGGACAGTTTTTCGCCGAGCACGCGGACAAAGAACCACTCGCGCGAGGCGTCGCCGTCGATCCCGCAACCCCGACCGATTCCGAAATCATTGAGGTGCGCGATGTTGAGCAGCTGGTTGTCCGTGTGGTGCCCGTACTCATGAACGAGCGAGTGCTTCCAGTCGGTGTCGTCGTTTGCGACCCAGATCTGGCCTTTGCCGTTGCGCGCCGGATCTGTGGGCAGGTAGCAGGCGAGCGCCTGGCTTGAACCGCAGATCGTTGCGATCTCGGCGAGCGTGACGACATGGACGATCACGTCCGCGATCTCGGCGCCGTGGTACGTGGAGTTGAGCACCGCGCCGAACGCGTTGAGGTCTGCGCCGGGGACTGTGGTGTCGATCGTGAAACTGCGGCCGGCGGAGTCCGTGTAGGCGGCGCGGCCGGTCTTTGCGATCCCTGCGACTTTCGGCGGCGCGTCAAGAATCACATCCTTGACGACGCCTTTGGCCTTGACCTTCGTCAGGTCAACTGTGCCTGCGGGCTGGGCCGCGGACGCGGGACCAGCCATCAGCGCGGTCGCAAGAAGCGCGAGCGCGCTGAGAACGGTGGTTTTGAAGGTCATTCAGATTCCGACTCAGCAGTTGGGGACGCCTGCGGCATCCATCGTTTCAACGCTTGGAATGGTGTCGGATCCCGTGGTCTTCGATTTTGAAGTCTTGCCGAGCACGGTGTACTTCATGTTCAGGTGATAGGTGAGGTTCTGGCCGGCTGTTCCGGATATCCGGGCGGTCTTGCCCTTGTAACTGCTGCTTCGCTTGAGATTGGTGACGCCGGAACGCACCACTGCAAGCGAGTTGCTGTCGAGCACCTGGTACCCGATGCGTACCTTCTCGGGCTTCGGGACGCCACTGCGACGGACCTTGGCCTTGAACTGAAGGCGGTATGAGAGAACGTCCGGCGCCGTGCGGCAGAGGTCCACAGCTTCGTAGCTGACGGTCACGTAGATATAGGCCGCGCTGGCCGACGGAACTGCAAAAAGTCCGACCGCGACGGCCGAGAGCACTGAGAGAAGAGCGATTTTCTTACGCAAGGGGGAGCCTTTCCTGATCTACATGTAGTTCTATTATCGCCTATCGGCAAGTTGAGTCTGGCCGTTCAGTCGAAGCGACGCAGATTGGCGACAACATCGCCCTGACCGAGGATCGCGCCGATCGCGATTGTCTGCGCCGGCACTTCGCCGCCCGGGAAGATGATCGTGTCACGGACAGCGGCGCCCGCGCCGATCCTCGCTCCGTCGCCGATCACCACCGGTCCCTGGAGTTTCACGCCGTCGCCAAGCACAACGTTTTCGCCGATCCAGACCGGACCCTCGACCAGCTCTGCCCGGTCCAGCGCACCAGGCGTCGATGTGTGGATCGTCTCGCTTCCACCGGTGCCCTCGATGCCGAGGTCCAGTGCGCCGGTCAACGCGTCAAAGGTGCCTTCGCGCAGTTCGCGCAACGAACCGACGTCATTCCAGTATTCGTCGATCTCGTGGATGTGGAAAGGCACGTCCTTCTCGAGCAGGACCGGGAAAACGTCCTTGGCCCAGTCGACAAACTCGCTGTCGGGGAAGTGGTCGAAGATCTCCGGACTGAAGACGTAGATGCCGCAGTTGCCCAGGTCGCTGAGCGCGTCCTCTGGTTCTGGCTTCTCCTGGAAGCCAGTTATGCGTCCGTCCTTGTCGTGCAGGACGACTCCGTACTCGCGCGTGTCGGGGACGCGCTTGACGGTAAGGGTGGCGACTCCGCCGGCGCTCTTGTGCCGCTCGATCAGTCTGGTCAGGTTGACGTCTGTCAGCGCGTCGCCGCTGATGATCAAGAACGGCTCACCGCCCTCAGTCAGCGTTTCTGCAACGGCGCGCACACCGCCGGCGGTGCCGAGCAGCTCGGGCTCGAAGTTGTACTCGAGATCGATGCCGAAGGCCGAGCCGTCGCCGAAGTAGTCGCGGATCGTGTCGGGGAAATAGTGGAGATTTGCGACGGCGCCGTCGAAGCCGTGCTTCTGGACGAGCGTGAGCAGATGGGCCATGCACGGACGGTCGATCACCGGCACCATCGGCTTCGGAATTCCGAACGTGATCGGCTTCAGGCGTGTGCCCAGTCCTGCTGCGAGAACCATTGCTTTCATTGGTCAGATCCTTTCATGATGTCCCAGGAAGTCAGGTAGCTCTTCTGCGCCTCGGTCAGCTCGTCGATCGTCACCCGGAGGGACTCGAGCTTGAGGCGGGCGATCGTCTGGTCGATCGCGGGCGGGACGGGATAGATACGCGGCTCGAGGCCTGCGCCGTTCTTGACAAGGTGTTCGACGGACAGCGCCTGATTCGCGAAGCTCATGTCCATCACCGCCGGAGGGTGTCCTTCGGCAGCCGAGAGATTGACCAGGCGGCCCTCCGCGAGCAGGTAGATCCTGCGTTCGTCGGACATGGTGTAGCGCTCGACGAGCGGGCGCACCTCTGCCCTGGCGGCGGCGCGGGAATCGAGGTCAGACTTGTTGATCTCGATGTCAAAGTGGCCGGCGTTGCAGACGATCGTGCCGTCGCCCATCACGTCGAACATCGCTCCGGCGACCGCGTCGCGATTGCCGGTCACGGTGATGATCACGTCGGCGCGCGCGGCTGCCTCGACGCCGGTCAGCACCGTGAAGCCGTCCATCACAGCCTCGAGCGCTCGCAGCGGGTCGACCTCACAGATCAGGACGTTCGCACCCAGGCCCTTGGCGCGCAGCGCGACGCCCTTCCCGCATGAGCCGTATCCGATCACCGCCACCACGCGACCGGCGATCAGCAGGTTGGTGGCGCGCAGGATCCCGTCGAGCGTGGACTGTCCGGTGCCGTACCGGGTGTCAAAAAGGTGTTGGGTCTGCGCCTCGTTGACGGCGATCACCGGGTACGCGAGAGTGCCTTCACGCTCAAGCGCCTTCAGGCGGATCACGCCGGTGGTCGTCTCTTCGGTGCCGCCGAGCACGCCCGGGAGCAGCTCTTTGCGCGGACCGTGCAGCGCGCCGATCACGTCGGCCCCGTCGTCGAGCGTGATCTGCGGTGCGATGTCACAGACCGCGTCGATGTGGCGGTCATACGCGGCGCGGTCCTCGCCGTGGACGGCGAAGACGCGGGCGTCGTAGCGTTGCGCAAGCGCCGCAGCAACCTCATCCTGGGTCGAGAGCGGATTGCTCGCGCTGATTGCGACCTCTGCCCCGCCCGCGATCAGCGCGCGCACCAGATTGGCCGTCTCTGCGGTGATGTGGAGGCAGGCGCCGATTCTTGTCCCCGCGAGCGGCTTTTCGCGTTCGAAGCGTTCGGTGATTCGTGCCAGTGCCGGCATCTCGTTGCCCGCCCACTCGACACGCAGCACGCCGGCGTCGGCCAGCTTGGGATCGGCGATTTCGACTGCCGCGGCCACTGGGCGATCCCCTTCAGCCGGCGATCGTCGGACGGCCGAGTTGATCCTTGAGGTTTTCGATCAGAGGGACCGGCGACGGATCAACGCCGTGCAAGATGGCCAGGTAGAAAGACATCAGGTCGCCAAGCAGCACAAGCGAGAAGAGACGCTCGGCGCGAGACTCGCCTGAGCTGGGGATCACTTCGGCGCGGGCGTGGTGGCTGCTTGCTGTCTCGGAAGTTATGCGGATGCGTTCAGCGATCCGGACGTTCTGGTCGCTGTCAGCCAGGAACCAGGCGGCGTTCTCGCCGGACTCGGCCGCGCCTTCCCAGCCGCAGATTTCGTTGTGGTTGGCCTCTGAGAGCGTGGCGCTCCACGCCGGGCGCTTGGCGTTCTCGTTGATCTGGCACTTCCAGCGATAGGCGACCGAGTCAGTGAGATCCGCCCCGTAGATGACCGGCAGCCGGCCGAAGGCTTCGCGAGCGAGCTTCTTGGGCTGTGATTCGTCGGAATCCGCGCCCCACTCGGCAGCGAGTCCGCGCAGCAATTCGGTCGCGGCGCTCAGATCGTTGCGGATGCTGGCCGGCGCGATGCCGTTCGCGATCGCGATCTCGATCACGGCCACGACTC
>JAEMRJ010000135.1 GCA_016463365.1 Thermoleophilaceae bacterium
GTGCCCTACGCCGAGGACCAGCTGATCGCGCGCGAGATGCTTGAGGCCGGCCTCGCCAAGGTCTTCCACGCTGGCGCGGCCGTCAACCATTCGCATCACTTCGGTGTGATCGGATCGATGCAGCGGTCGTTCGACGATTACCGCGGTCTGCTTGAGGTGCTCGGTTACCGGTCGACGATCGGGGTGCGCACCGGCGCGCGGGCCGCGGTCGGACTTACGCGGCGTGACCGCGAGCTGCTGCGATCAGAGGGGGTCGGCGGCGCGGCGCTGTTGCGCGGCACCTTCACCAGCTTGCGCCACCACGCGCTTCGGATCTTCGCCGAGTTCATGGCAGCGCGCGCCGACCGCCTGCCTGACTGGCTCACGCGACGGCTCTCCAAAGAGGGCCGCGCTGGCGTGAACCCCGTCTCGCTCTGACAGCGCCCCCCGCTGGTAGGGTTTTTTCGTGGCCGAGTTGAGTGCAGAGGCGACCGAAACCGTCCCCGAGCAGGGCGCGATTCTGAACGGCTCAAACGGACACGCTCCGGCTGCGCCCGCGATCGCCGACGAGGCCGTCGCCGCGGCAGAACGCATCGCCTTCCTGGCCCTGGCCAGCGAACTCGCGCGTGGACGCAACGTGCTCGTGATCGACGACGGCGCGAGCGCTCTCGCCGGCATTGCCGCGCACCTTGACTCCACCGAAATCGACGCCGTCGCCCAGGCCCCCGGCGGCCCCTACGACCTGGTCGTCGCGGACCTGATCACCGCCGACGCGGGCAACACCGCTGGCGTTCCTCAGCTGGCCGGCATCGTGAATCCCGAGGCCGGCATCGCCCTGCTGCGCGTGCCCAACCGCCCGGAGTTCGCGCCGCTGATCGCATCCTTCAAGCTGACCTTCGCGCGCACGTTGACGCTGCGCCAGCACAACTGGGTGGCCTCGGCCCTGCTCGACGACGCGATGTTTGCCAACGACGACCCCTCGCGGGCGGTCGCCGCCTCGGTGCGCAAGATGGCCGCCGCCCAGCCTGGCGACGAGCTCTACGAAGTCGTGATCGGAGCACACGGCGCCTTCCCGGATTTCCGCCCGCAGCTGGCCATGACGCGCAGTGTCGTGCTGCGTCAGATGATCGACGAACTTGCCGCCGCCAATGAACGCACCGTGGCCGAGCTGGCTGATCTCTCAGCACAGAACGCCGCCAATGCCGCCCGCGTGCGTGAGCTCGAAGAAGAGCTCGCCTGGTACGACGAGCACAACCTCGCCCTGCGCAGCACCGTCGAACAGAAGCCCTGGGCCATGACACTGCTCTCTGTCTGGAGCAGCGTCATCCGCATCGCCAGTCGCGCGCGCAACGTCCTGCGCGGGTAGGCGCAAGCGATGATTTCGGTCGTCATTCCGGTGCTCAACGGAGCTGAGTTCCTCAATGAGGTGCTGAGCGCTGTGACCGGTCAGGTGATCGACGAGAAATTTGAAGTGCTGGTGATCGACTCGGGCTCGACTGACGAGTCGCTTGAGATCGTCGCGGCGCATCCGGGCGTGCGCCTGATTCAGATCGAGAAGTCCGAGTTCGGGCACGGCCGCACGCGCAACCTCGGCGTGCAGAACACGAGCGGCGAGCTGATCGCCTTTCTTACCCAGGACGCGACGCCCGCGAGCGAGCACTGGCTTGCCGGCTACCGAGATGCGTTTCGCCTGGCGGACAACATGGGCGCTGCCTTCGGGCCGCACCTCCCGCGACGGGGCGTCAGCCCGATCATGGCTCGGCTTCTGCGCGACCACTTCGCCCAGTTCGGCGGCGCGGATGGCCAGCCGGTTATCCAGGAGCCGGGCGGTCCGATCTTCCTTTCCAATTCCAACTCCTGTATCGCGCGAGCGGCGTGGGAGCAGACTCCGTTTCGCGACATCGCCTACGCCGAAGATCAGGCCTTCGGCGTGGATGTGTTCCGCAACGGCTGGGTCAAGGCCTACGTGCCGGGCGCGGCTGCGCTGCACTCCCATGACTACGGCATGGCCGAGTCCTTCAAGCGTTATTTCGACGAGTACCGCGGGCTGAACGACAGCGTCGGCGAGCGCACCGAGGCGTCTGCCAGCAAAGCGTTGGAGATCATCGCCAGTTCGGTGGCAGAAGACCAGAAGTATCTGGAAGAGCTCGGCCAGCCAGCTTGGCGCCGCGCGGCCTGGGGCGCTCGCAGCGCGGTTTACCACACGGGGCGCGTGGGATTTGGCGGGCTTGGTGCGCGGGCCAATCGATTGCCGGCGCGCGTGCGCGAGGCGCTTTCGTTCGAAGGGCGCGGTGACGGCGTGAGCGTTGAGATCCCGCCATCTGGCCGCCTGCCCCACGAGCATGTCCTCGAAGTCGAGCGCGACGGCGTCGTGCCACTGGTGCCCGGCGACGGCCTCGGCCGGCCGATGCACGTGGCCTGGGTCGTGCCGCCCTTCGGGATCGGCGGCGGCGGTCACACGACGATCTTCCGGATGATCCGCGCGCTTGAGCAGGCCGGCCACCGCTGCTCGATCTGGGTGCACGATCCGATCGGCGTAGACGGCAGCGCCGCCGGCACGATGCGCAAGCGGATCTCTGACCACTACTTCCGGATCGATGCTCCGGTGCACGCGGGCTTTGCCGAGTGGCAGGGTGCAGACGTGGCCGTCGCGACCGGTTGGGACACCGTCTACAAGGTCGTGCGGCTCGACGGCTGCGGCGCCCGCGCCTACTTCGTGCAGGACCATGAGCCCGAGTTCTACGCCAACTCATCACAGGCGCTTTTTGCCGAGCGGAGCTACAAGTTCGGGCTGCACTGCATCTGCGCAAGCCCGTGGCTGGCAGGCATCGTGCAGGAGCGCTACGGCGCCACCGCAACGCCGTTCAAGCTTGGCGTGGACGCGAGCGAGTACTCGCCGCTGGGCTGGCCGCGCCGCACGGACACGATCGCCTTCTACGCCCGCACCTTCACCGAGCGCCGGGCCGTCGAGCTCGGGCTGCTTGCTCTGGAGGAGGTCCAGCGTCAGCGCCCGCACACGCGGATCGCCCTGTACGGAACGCACGCGATGGTCCACGTGCCTTTCACTTACGAGCACATCGGCGTGGTCAGCCCGGCGCGGCTGCAGCGTTTGTATTCCGAGGCGACGGTTGGTTTGAGCCTGTCGCTGACCAACTACTCGCTGATCCCGCAGGAGATGATGGCCTGCGGGCTGCCGGTCGTGGAACTTGCCGGTCGCGCCTGCGAGGGCGTCTTTGGCGATGACGGCAGCGTGATCTCGTTGGCGCAGCCTGATCCGGTGGACATCGCTCGGCATGTGCTTGCTCTGCTTGACGATCCCGCGCGTGCCGCGGCCCAGTCCGACGCCGGCCTCGCGTTCGCACGCGAGCACACGTGGGACGTCGCCACCGCAACTGTTGTTGACGCGATCACCAAGCTCCACCAGGAGGCCACGCCGCCGGCGCCCTGGCGCGCGGGTTCGTTGATCTGATGTCCGGGCCCTCGGAGCAGCCGCGCGCCGACGGCCTGATCCCAGAGAGCTCGATCCTCGGGAAGATCAGCGAGCGGCTCGGTGGGTATTCGCCAGTTCTGCGTTGGTATCGAGCGTTGCGACCGCGCTGGTTGTGGCTGCGGCTTGATCCGATCGGGAAGGCGACGCGGCGGTATCTCGCGGGGAACGACCTGACGGTGAAGCGTGGGTATGCAGCCGGGATCACGTATCCACGGGCGGCCGTTGCGCGGATCGGGTTCTTGTCGACGAAGTTGATCGGGGCTTATGAGCATGAGCTTGATGCGGTGTTGGAGCGTTCCGTGCCCGGGCACGAGCTGTTCGTGGACATCGGGTCTGGTGAGGGGTACTACTGCCTGGCCACGAAGAAGCGGTTTCCTGAGGTTCGGGTGATCGGTTATGAGACCGATGAGGCCGAGCGGAAGATAGCCGGGGAGATGGCATCGATAAATGGGGTGCAGATCGAGCTGGAGGGCAAGGCTGGGCCTGAGGAGTTTGCCGGACTGCCTGATGGCCGGTTGTTTGTGATGACCGATGTCGAGGGCTACGAGTTCGAGCTGATGGACCCGGTGAAGATCCCGCGGCTACTGACATCGACGATGCTGATCGAGGTGCACCCGGCCACCCGCGAGGGCCTGCGAGCGACGCTGATCGAGCGCTTCGCCGACACCCACTCGCATGAGGTCATCCTGGGCGAGCCCAAGGACCTCGCCGCGTATCCGGAATTGGAAGGTTGGCCCCACGACACCGCCAACATGGCAATCACCGAAGGCCGCCCCGCCCTACCCGAGTGGCTCCTCCTCATACCTAAGCCATAAAACGCTGCAAGGTTGCAGCTTTGCAGCGCTGCAAAGCTGCAACCTTGCAGCAGAATCTGGCTTAGCTGCGGGGTTCAGCGTTTTCGCCAGCGCATGATGCCGCGGTAGATCACCACGATCAGGCGGCTCAGCAGCTGGTTCACTGCCACAGCTACCGGGTGGCCCTTGCCGTTCTCGCGCGCATTCTGGGCGTGTTCCTTGAACTGGGTCTCGAAGCCGGTGATGCTGAGTGACCCCTCGCCCATTCGAAAGCGCGCCACGGGCGCGCGCGCGAAAGCAGGCGCACCCCGACGACCCAGCCGCAACCACAGGTCGTAATCCGCGCTGTACTTGAAGCGCACATCAAGTGCCCCGATCTCCTCAAGCACGCTCCGCCGCACAAACGTCGCCGGCGACGAAACAAAGTTGTTGGTCAGGTGCAGCCGAAACGAATAGTGCCGAAGCAAGAAGTCTTTATAGGCCGTGACGACACGACGAGATTCAGCACCCTCTTCGCCGACAATCCCGCAGCGCCCCACGACCCACTCAGCCTCCGGCGAAGCCGCCAACGCAGCATCCACCGCCGCCAACGCCCCAGGCTCATAAACGTCATCGGCGTTCAACCACCCAACAAGTTCGCCCGTGGCCATCGCCACCCCCTTGTTGAACGCATCCGACAGTCCATCGTCTTCTTCGCTCACAAACCGCAGCCGCCCGGCCGCAGCTTCGGCCTCGAGCAACTCAACAGTCCCATCAGTCGAGCCGCCATCCACAACAATGTGCTCAACCGGCAGACCCTGCGCCTGGATCGAAGCGAGCGTCTCGCGAATCGTCGAGATCGCATTGAAAGTCGGGGTGACGATTGTGAAGCTGGTCGCCACCCCGCTCAGCCCCTAAGACTCGAGCGTGCCCGCGGCCTTCGCGCGCTCGACGTCTTCGACGTCGGCATCGACCATCATGTCGACCAGTCCCTCAAAGGTGACCTTCGGCTTCCAGTCGAGCTTCTTCTCGGCGCGCGCCGGGTCGCCGATCAGCAGATCGACTTCAGTCGGCCGGTAGTAACGCGGGTCGACCTCGACGTAGTCCTCATAGTTCAGACCCACGCGAGAGAACGCACGTTCACAGAACTCGCGAACCGTGTGCGTCTCGCCGGTGGCGATCACGTAGTCGTCGGGCTCGTCCTGCTGGAGGATCAGCCACTGCGCTTCGACGTAGTCACCGGCGAAGCCCCAGTCGCGCTTGGCGTCGAGGTTGCCCAGATAGAGCTTGTCCTGAACGCCGGCCTTGATCCGGGCCACGGCGCGCGTGATCTTGCGCGTCACGAAGGTCTCGCCGCGGCGCGGCGACTCGTGGTTGAAGAGGATGCCGTTGCTGGCGTGCA
>JAEMRJ010000023.1 GCA_016463365.1 Thermoleophilaceae bacterium
GGGCACGGCCGGGGAGCTTGTAGTCGTCCTCCAGGGAGAGGTCGAAGGCTTCGAGTGTGGCGCCCATTCCGCCGTCAAAGATGACGACGCGTTCGTTGACAGTCTTGAGGTATTCGCGCATACCGGCAGCGTAAACCATGCACTCTGTCAATATGACGTCATGTCTACAAAGGCGAAATTGACGGCGTACGTCGATCCTGTGGTGCACCGCGCCCTGAAGGTCGCGGCGGCGCGCCAGAACGAAACCGAGTCGGCGATCGTCGAGCGGGCGCTGATGGTCGCCCTGGGGATCGAGTCTGCCGAGCAGGCGCGGGCGCTGACCACGCTCACGGCCGATCAGGCGATGCAGGCGGCGCTCGATGAGGTGCGCGCGTACCGACGCACCAATCCGATCACGCGATGATCCGCGCGGTGCTCGACACCAACGTGCTGGTCGCCGGATTTCTGGGGCCCGACTACTCCCCTGCGCACGCGCTGCTCGAGGCCCACCGCGAGGGCGAGTTCGAGCTCGTCTCAAGCCCCCGCCAGTTTGCAGAGCTCGACGGAGTGCTGCGCCGAAAGGCGTTCGACCGTCAGACTGGCAATGGTCGCGCGGCAGCCTTTGTCGACCGCCTGGCTTCCGCGACGCTGTTTGTCGCCAACCCGTACGACCCCCCACGCGTGACCGCCAACCGCCATGACGACCTGCTCGCAGAGGTTGCGCACATCGGCGGGGCGCGGTTTCTCGTGACCGCCGAGCCGGAGCTTCTGCGCTCCTTCGTGCGTGACCTGACGATCGTCACCGCGGTCGAGTTCCTCGCGGGCCTCGACCGGGCGGAGCAGCTGCTTGCGGCTGCTGTTTAGGCTGACCGCATGAGTGATCGCGCATCCTGGAAGTCCACCGACGACTACATCGTCGAGCACCTGCTCGGCCGTGACAGCGATCTTGAAGGCGCGCTCGAGCGCAACGCCGAGGGCGGGCTGCCGGCGATCGATGTCTCGCGTACGCAGGTCGAACTGCTCGAGCTGCTCGTGCGCTTCGGCGGCGCGCAGCGAGTGCTCGAGGTCGGAACGCTCGGCGGCTACAGCACGATCGGGCTGGCTCGGGCGGTCGGCGAAGCTGGTTCCGTCACGACGCTCGAGCTGATCCCCCACCACGCCGAAGTGGCAGCCGCGAATCTTGTGGCCGCCGGACTCGATGATCGCGTTGAGGTGCAGGTCGGTCCGGCGCTGGAGCTGCTCGAAGCGATGGCTGGCGAGCCGCCTGCACCGTTTGATTTTGTCTTCATCGATGCGGACAAGGCCAACAGCCCGGAGTATTTCGGCCTGGCGCGACGGCTCTGCCGGCCGGGCGCGATGATCGTGGTCGACAATGTGATCCGCGACGGAACGCTTGCTGACGCATCGGCAGTGGACCCCGACACCGTTGGGAATCGCCGCCTGCACGCAATGCTCAAGTCGGACAAGGCGGTTCAGGCCACGACGATCCAGACGGTCGGACACAAGGGCTGGGACGGCTTCACGATCGCGATTGTCCAGTCGCTTTCGCAGAAAACTTCGGCCGGTGCATGTTCGATAATCAAGGCATGAAGAAATTTACGCCGCACACCGCCCTGGCCGCACTACTCGCAATCGGCTCGCTCGCCATTTCTGGCTGCGGGGCCTCGGTCGACCAGGAGCTGGTTGACTCGGCCGGTGCCCATGGCAACGCGCTCGAGGCCGTCTACGTGATCTACAACCAGGACGTCCTGAAGTCCGCCTCCAGCCGCGATCTGAAAGACGTGAACGCGGCGCTCAAGGCCGAGGATCCGAAGAAGGCCACCGAAGGCGACCTGCGCCGCGCGCAGGAAGAGATCGACTCGCGCATCGACAAACTCGACGCCTACAAGAAGAAGCTCAGCGCCGCCAACAAGAAGCTGCGCAGCACGCCAGCCCCGGACTTCGCCGGCTCACTGGACCAGTCCGCCGACAGCGCGAAGTTCGCCGCCGACTACAAGAAGTCGACCCAGATCACGGAAAACATGGGCACCGCGGCGGTGGGCGCGCTGAGCTACGCCACTTCAGCGTTTGAGAAGTACCTCGACTTCCTGGAGGCCTGGGAGGGCTACCTCGACAGCGGCGAAACCGCAACCTTCGTCTCGACTGCCAATGCCAGCGACAAGGCATACTCGCGCCTGCAGAGGCAGATCAAGATCGTCGATGCAAAGGGCAGCCTGACCAAGCGCCTGGACCCGTTGGTCGGGAGCATGGCGGACGTTGCTTCCGAGGACGCCCAGATCAACTCCTTGATCAGCGATCTACGGGAGCAGTTCCCGAAGAGCTTCCTACCGGTGCACATCGTCGAAAAAAACTGACTGCCCTCAGCCCCGGCACGGTTCCAAGCCAGAAACTGCATCAACATACGTCCTGCCGACGGTCGGCAAGACGTATGTTGATGCAAGAAATGGCTTGGAACCGTTGATCGCTGGATTTTCAGGTGCTTGAATTCGCGCAGATGGATGATCAACCGACGAAGCTGCTGTTTGTGTGCCTGGGAAACATCTGCCGCTCGCCCACCGGCGAGGGCGTGATGCGCCATCTTGTCGCGGAGGCCGGAGTCGCCGACCAGTTCGAGATCGAGAGCGCCGGTACCGGCTCCTGGCACATCGGCGACCCGCCCGACCACCGCAGCGTCGCCGCAGCGGGCGCGCGCGGGATCACGATCGACGGGCGCGCGCGGCAGGTCACCGGCGGTGACTTTGAGCACTACGACTACATCCTCGCGGCCGACACATACAACCTCCGTGACCTCCAGGCGATCGCGCCCACCGATGAGGATGAGGCGAAGGTCCGCCTGCTGCGCGAGTTTGACCCGATGTCCACACCGGATGATCTGGACGTGCCCGACCCCTACTACGGCGGACCGAGCGGTTTTGACGACGTGATCGATCTGGTCGAAGCCGCCTGTCGCGGGCTGCTCGACGAAGTTCTCAGCCAGAAGGCCTGAGCGTGCAGGCGGGCGCGATTCGCGCGGCGCTCGAGTCAGAGCTCGGCCTCGACGTCACGGGAGTCAGCCTGACTGCCGGCGGCGACATCAACGACGCCTACCGCGCCGAGACCTCAATCGGACCGGTCTTCGTCAAATCGAGCCCCGCCGCGCAGCCGGGAATGTTCAGCGACGAAGCCGCGGGCCTTGCCTGGCTCGGCGAACCCGGCGGCGTCGCGGTGCCGGGCGTGATCGGCGTGTGCGACGGCGACAAGGCGCCGCGGCTGCTCGCACTTGAGTGGATCGACAGCGGGCGACTCGACGTCGCAGGCGAGGAAGCGCTCGGCCGCGGCCTCGCGAAGATCCATGCAGCCGGCGCGCCGGAGTTCGGAGCCACCCCCCTGCTCGGCGGCGGCTACGCAAACTCGCCGATGCGTTTCAACGAACTGAGCCTGCCCAACGAGGCGCACGACACCTGGGCCGAGTTCTATGCCGAGAACCGCCTCCTACCGCTGGCCCGCGCCTGCGAGCAGCGCGGTCACTTCAACCTGGCCGACCTGGACCTGATCGAGCGCGTCGCCGCGCGGCTGCCGAAGCTCGCCGGCCCGGAAGAACCGCCGGCCCGCACCCACGGCGACCTCTGGTCAGGCAACATCCTCCCGTCGGCGGACGGCACCCCGTATCTGATCGACCCCGTCGCCCACGGCGGCCACCGCGAGGTTGACCTGGCGCTGCTCACCGTATTCGGCGGCCCGAGCCGTCGTTGCTCTGACGCCTACGACGAAGTCTTCCCCCGCGCCGCAGGGCACGAAGAGCGCGAGCAGCTCTGGCAGCTGGCGATGATCCTGCTGCACGTCTACCTGTTCGGTGACTCGTATTCCGAGCAGGCACGCGCGATCGCCCGGCGCTACGCCTGAATGCAGAAAGACCCCACCTCGAAATCTCGAGGCAGGGTCCCGCCGGCGAACTGCTTCAGTCGAATCCTTACTTGACGAAGAGGATCTCGCGGTACTTGGGCAGCGGCCAGAGCTTGTCGGGCACGATGCGTTCGAGCTCGTCGGCTGCTTCGCGCACAGCCAGCATCTTCGGGAGCACCGTTTCGCACATGTAGTCGGCTTCTTCGGAGAGGTCCGTCGGGTGATTGACGTCGAGGTTGGCCTCGCCCAGCTCGTTGATCGCCGCGGCAAGTGCGACAAGTGCCTCGCTCAGTCCGCTGGCCGTCGAGAGTCCCAGACCAGAGGTCTGGATCTCGTTGTAGTACTGGATCGCTGCAGGCAGGATCGACGTCTTGGCGATGTCGAACGTGGTCTCGGCCTCGATGTTGGTCTTGATCACGTACTGCTCGACGAAGACCTCGTAGCGTGAGTGCAGCTCACGCTCGGTGAGGACGTTGTACTTGCCGAACGTCTCCGCGGTGACGGCGTCGGTCCACTGCTTGAGCGCGACCGGGGTCGTCTTGAGGTTCAGCAGACCGCGAGCGGCCGCCTCGTCGTGCCACTCCTGGGAGTAGCCGTCGCCGTTGAAGACGATCGCCTTGGCATCGGCGAAGGACTCCTGGAGAACCGGGAGCAACGCTTCCTCGACCGTCTTGCCGCCTGCCATCGCGGCTTCGAGCTTGGTTGACAGCTCATCCAGCGCCTCGGCTGTGATCGTGTTCAGGACCGTGTTCGGGTCGCTGATCGACTGCGCCGAGCCGAGCGCGCGAAACTCGAAGCGGTTGCCGGTGAAGGCGAACGGACTGGTGCGGTTGCGGTCACCGGGGTCGGCCGAGAGCGGCGGGAGCACCGGGGAGCCCAGGTCGAGAATCGAACCGCTGGTCGATGAGATGAGCTCGCCCTTCTCGATCTGGCCATAGACGTCCTGCAGCTGGTCAGAGAGGTAGACCGAGATGATCGCCGGCGGCGCCTCGTTGGCGCCCAGTCGGTGGTCGTTTCCGGCCGACGCGACGGTTGCGCGCAGCAGGCCCTGATGCTTCTTCACCGCGGAGAGCACCGCCGTGCAGAAAAACAGGAACTGGAGGTTGTCGTGCGGGGTGTCGCCCGGGTCAAGCAGGTTTTCGCCGGTGTCGGTCCCCATCGACCAGTTGTTGTGCTTGCCTGAACCGTTGATACCGGCGAACGGCTTCTCGTGGAGCAGGGCGACCAGGCCGTAGTGACGGGCCGTGTTCTGGATCGTCTGCATCGTGAGCTGTTGGTGATCACAGGCCAGGTTGCTGCTCTCGAACATCGGCGCGACCTCGTACTGCGCCGGGGCGACTTCGTTGTGGCGCGTCTTGATCGGCACGCCAAGCTTGGCCAGCGTGCTCTCGAACTCCATCATGAAGGCGAGGACGCGCTCGGGGATCGAGCCGAAGTAATGGTCGTCGAGCTCCTGACCCTTGGGCGGCTTCGAGCCGAAAAGTGTGCGGCCGGTCGTGACCAGGTCTGGGCGCTCGTAGAAATAGTGCTCGGGGATCAGGAAATACTCCTGCTCCGGACCGGCGGTCGTGTAGACGTGCTCCACATCGTTGTTGCCGAACAACTTCAGTGCGCGGACGGCTGCGTCCGAAAGTGCGCGCATTGAGCGCAGCACGGGGATCTTGTTGTCCAGCGCCTCGCCGGTCCAAGAGGTGAATGCGGTCGGGATGCAGAGCGTGGAGCCGTTCGGGTTCTCGATGATGAACGCCGGAGAGGTCGGGTCCCATGCGGTGTAGCCACGGGCCTCGAAGGTGCCGCGGAGGCCGCCGTTCGGAAACGACGACGCGTCGGGCTCGGCCTGGATCAGCTCTTTGCCACGGAACTTCGACTTGGTCGTTCCGTCCTTGGGCTCAAAGAATGAATCGTGCTTTTCGGCAGTGCGGCCGGTCAGTGGCTGGAACCAGTGGGTGTAGTGCGTAGCGCCCTTGCTGAGTGCCCATTCGAGCATCGCCGCCGCCACTGCGTCGGCGACTGCCGGGCTGATCGCCTCGCCAGCCGACAGGGCAGCTTTGTACTGGTCGTATGAACCAGCGTCCATCAGCTCCCTGGCGACACTGTCAGTGAATACGAGCTCGTTGTAGACCTCGTCCTCGTTGGCAACGTCGCCGCCGTTGCGCTGCTTCCACTGTGTGCCGATAATCGCGTGCTGTCGAAGGCTTGACATCTCTTTGACCGTCTCCTCTTTTAGGCGTTCCGGACTCGTCCGGACAATCTCTCTTGGGTGAATAACTGCCTGACTCTGAGCAAATCGCATTTCTGCGGCCGGCGAGCCAGCAGGGAGCGGATCAGAGACTAAGCCAAACGGCTTCGGAATGCCGTTGTCCAGTTGTACAAAACCCTTGAGCGGCGGTTGGCCGACAGTATCTGGGTGGCTGGAGGGCTAAACGGCGTCGGCGGAATTGGCGAGCGCGACGAACAGCAACCACAGGAGCGGAGAGACCGGTAGATACAGGCACAATGCCCCAACGGTGAAGCTGCGACGCTTGCGCCGGACAATCTCGAGGTCTGCCGGATCGCTCTTCTGACCGATCCAGCGGCGCAGATTGAGCAGCCAGCGGCCGACGACCAACGAGACGACAACCGCCAGGACGCCGAAGCCGACGACCACGGCACTCGGCCACGAAGCCGGTGTGTCGCTGCCGAAGACGTAGTCAAAGATGGCAAATGCCATCGCATTGATCAGCGCGCAGAACAGGATTGCGACGCCGGCAAGCACGATTCCGCCGCCGAAGAGTGGAATCAGATCGTCGAGCCGGGCCGTACTTGTGGCTGCATTCGGGTGAGAGGCGGTGCCACTTGCTGCATTCACACTTTCAGTGTGCCAGAAACAGGCCTGCCGCGCAAGTACAGGAGCCCCGTGCCGATGTAAATCGTCCCGATGATCAGGATCGCCGGGCCGGAGTCATTGGCAAGCGCCCCGATGACAGTCCCCCCGAGCGCCCCCACGATCCCGGCGCGATAAGGCCGACGGGCGACCGGGTCGGCGCCGTCTTCGCTCAGTGGGGCAAAAAGTCGCTCGCGTTTGAGCCAACCCCAGATCAGCGCTCCGAGTGCAGCGAGCACGATCACCCAGATCCCGTCAGTCCTTGCGCCTTCAGCACTCGCACTGAAGCGGCGGTCGGCGACCTTCCAGAGATCGCCCACGCCCTCGGCCTCGAAGACCGTTCGGGTCAGATGGGACTCGCCGCCGGTGACCGCGTCGAGCAGCGCGATCAGGCCCAGACCGACGAACGGCAGCGCGAAGAGCGCCGCCACGCGCAACGGCGTGAATCTGATCCGCGCCACGTAGAGCGCGGCAATCCCGAAGGCAGCGCCGACGTAGATCACGCCACCGACGTCTGCGCCCAGGCGCCCAGCACCGAGGAAGAGCGCGAGCGTCAGGCCCGCTGCTGCAAACCACCGGGCCGGATGCGGGGCCCCGCTGTCGCTGAGAACCGCACCGACGCCGATCACACCGCTGACTGCGAGCACAGCTTCGAGTTCATTGCCGACGCCGAAGAATCGCGCGCCGTAGAGCGGGTTGGATCCGAGCAGGGACTCGCCGGTGAACATTCCGTCGAAGACAAGAAAGTCGATTCCGTGCGCGACCGTGACAAACACGACTGGCACAAACGGCGCACGCGGCCAGCGCACCAGCCGATCGGTTCCAAGCGCAAGCAGCATCGATCCCGCAATCGCGATGTCTGCCTCTGCGGCTCGCGAAGGTCGCAGCATCGCGGTGGCCAGCAGCATCAACGGGAGCCACAGGAGGGCGAGCCCGACGATGCGCTGCGTGAGGCGGGACATCTCCGGGTAGCGACCGGTCAGCCGGCCGATCAGAAGCAGCAGGATGATGATCGCCCCACCGATCAGGATCACGCTGCGCCCGAGCGGTGCACGACGGCCCGACACGAGCGCAAGGCGGTCGTTCATCGCGTTGAGCTGCGCGGCGGACATACGCGGCGCGCCATCGATCGGCTGTCCCTGCATGTCGCTCGGCAGCGCGACCTGCAGGCGCTTCATGATCGTCGGCGCGATGTCGGTGGCGACAACCAGTCCGTCGCGGCGGGTGGTGGCAGAACGCACGCCGCCGTCGCCGGCAAGGCCGTGCACCGCCAGCGTGAGCAGACGCGTACGGGCCGGCTCCGGCGGCGCCTGCACGATCACGATCAGCCGGTCCGGCTGCTCGGATGCGAGCCGCTTGGCGATGCCTGCCCCCCGGCCCCCGGCAGGAAGCGTGCCGATGACAAACTCGTTCAGGTACTGCGCCTTGGAAAGTTCATCATCCTGAGCGCCCGGCGGCGGCATCATCAACGACCGGACGTTGCCCGCTGTGTCTGTCGCTGCTGTTCCGGTGATCGTCGGAGCGCCTTCATAGGCGATCCAGGTGGCGCTTTTCTTGGCATCTTCGAGCGCCTGACCGAAGAGCCCGGGGACGATGTTTCCCGGAACCGCATCCGCGCGCTCAACGAGCAGCGGCCATTGGACGTAGCTCCCGGGTGCCGAATTCACGCCACGAGCAGTCGAAACCAGTCCTGGCGGTGGCGGCGTGACCGGTTTGTAAAGACTGCTCGCAACTCGCGCGCCCTGCGAGATGTCGAGCATCATCTGAGTCGGGCTGTAGCGACCGAGTGTCGGGCTGAACAGTCCGACCGAGAATCCCGGCAGCTGCTCCAGGTCTGCGGCCAGTACGGGCTGCGGGGTGCGGACGGGGCCGGGGATGAAAAGCAAGGTTGCCGCGCGCGACTGGTCGAGCTGGTCTGCACTGGCGTCCTTGGCCGGCGCGGCTGCGGAAATTCCCGGAAATGCTGCCACCGCGATCAGCGCGACAAGCAGCGCTGGAGGCGCGGTGCGAAACATCGCTCGCGACTCTACCCGCGACGGGGGCGCATAAGCTTTGGTCACCATGGCCGGAGAGTCGTTCGTCAAATTCACGTTCATCAAGGTCGATCCCGCATGGCGTCGCCGCCTTGCAGAAGAACGCACCCGCGACAAAGACGAGTTCGCCGCCGCCTGCGAGGACTTTGCGGTTGACGACTTTCTGCGCGCGTACTCGACGGTCGGCACCAAGGGCAGCGCCGACCTGATGATCTGGACCGCGTCGCCGAACCTCGACCACATCCACGAATTGCACGTTCTACTGAACCAGAGCGGGATCCTCAGGTACGGCGAGATCTCGCACTCGTTTCTGGCGATGACGAAGAACTCCCCGTACACGAACGAGGACCGCACAAAGGTGCGCCCTGGCGACGGCAAGTACTTGTTTGTCTATCCGTTCGTGAAGACCCGCGAGTGGTATCTGCTGCCGATGGACGAGCGCATGCGAATCATGAAAGAGCACATCGCCGTCGGCAAGGAATACCCGCAGATCAACTTGAACACCTCGTACTCGTTCGGGCTCGACGATCAGGACTTCGTCGTGTCTTTTGAGGCCAACGAACCGGTCGATTTTCTGAACCTCGTGCAGAAGTTGCGCGAGACCGAGTCAAGCCTTTACACGGCGCGCGACACGCCGATGTTCACGGCACGCTCGATGTCGATCCGCCGCGCGCTCAACGCGCTCGACGGCTCCGCGCCCGTGGCAGATCCGCTCACCAGCTGAGCGGCACCGCCGCATGCGCTGACAGTCAAGACATACAGCGCAATCAGGCTTGTCTACGTATTGGCGATGCGCTTCATCTCGTCGATGTCGACGAGCTTCACGCGGGGGCGGCCCTGGGATTCGCCGAGGGCCACCTCGTGTTCATTGATTCTGGTCCAGCCGTCCCAGTCAACGAGATCGGGAACTTTTGACTTCAGCCATTCGGCGTTGTCGCCCAGGGGATCCTTGGCGACGAGCTTTCCGGCCTCGCGGTCCTCGACGATCCGTGCGACGGTGTCGGCGCTGTCCTTCTTGTTGGTGCCGATCACGCCGCTCGGACCGCGCTTGACCCAGCCTGAGACGTACTCTGCCGGCAGCACGTTGCCGTCTTCGTCGGTCACGCGGCCGCCCTCGTTGCAGATCAGGCCGCGCCTGGCCTCATATGGAACGGTGTCAACTGGTTCACCGCGGTAGCCGATCGAGCGGAACACGAGTCCGCACTCGATGTCTTCTGTGACGCCCGTTCCCACCGCCTTCGGGTTTCCGTTGCCGTCATCGACGATCTCATTGACCTCGACGCGGATTCCGGTGACCTTTTCGCCGTCGCCGAGAATCGCGACCGGCGAGCGCAGGTACTGCAGCACGACGCGATGCGACTTGCCCTCGGGCTCGCGCGTCGAGTATTCCTTCATGATGTCGACGTTGCGGCGGTTGGTCGGCTCTGCGAGCTCGCTGTCGAGCCACGTCTGACTGATCGGATCGAGCTTCATCTGCTCGGGGTCGACGATCACGTCGGCGCGCTTGAGCTCGCCGAGCTCAAGCAGCTCGGGGTTGGTGAAAGCGGCCTGGGCGGGACCACGTCGACCGAGAATCACGACTTCCTTGACGCCGTGCGACTTGAAGGCCTCGACTGCGTGGTCGGCAGTGTCCGTGGGCTGAACCTCGTCCTCGTCCAGCACGAGCATGCGCGCGACGTCGATCGCCACGTTTCCGTTTCCGATCACGACGGCGCGCTCAGCGTTGAGGTCGAATTCGTTGCCCGTGGCCTCGGGGTGTCCGTTGTACCAGGCGACAAAAGTGGTTGCGGGGTACGAACCGACAAGATCCTCGCCTTCGATTCCGAGGCGGTTGTCGCTGCTCGTGCCGATTGTGTAGAGCACGAGGTCGTAACGCTCAAGCAGCTCTGCTCGCGTGATGTCGCGGCCCAGCTCGACGCCCCCGAAGAAGCGGAAGTCCGGATTCTGTGCGGTCTTCTCGAAGACGCGGGTGACGTTCTTGATCTTCGGGTGATCCGGTGCGACGCCAAAGCGGACGAGGCCGAAGGGCGTCGGCAGCTTGTCGATCAGGTCGACCGCGAAGCCCTCGGCGAGGAGTTGACCGGCGGCGTAGAAACCAGAGGGACCGGCGCCGACGATTGCCGCGCGAAGCTTTGTGTCAGGAGTCATGTCGTGTGAAAATCTTTCGAATCGTCGTCGTGTTGATGCATGCTGGGGTCGACGGAGCCGGTGATGTTATCTGCAAGACTTCGCGCCGCCATGTCCTCGACGCGCGCATTCGCCCTCGTAGCTCTGACGGCCGTGCTCGCCGTTGCGAGTGCCGGTTGCGGCGGCGGTTCCGCCGACTCTTCGAGCGCAGCGAACACGCCGGCGGCCGCTCAGAACGTGAACCTCGCGGACTTCCCGAAGACCGACGGCACCAAGACCGTCGCCGACCTCCAGCGCGAGGTCAACGCCGGCCAGGAAGCGAACCTTCTGCCGGCGGCAAACAATTTCGTCGCGGGCCGCGACAACCGGCTCCCCTTCGGCCTGTTCAACCAGGACCGCGAGCCGATCTGGGGGCCGACAGCGATGTACCTGTCGGCCGGCACGGACAGCCCTGCGACCGGGCCGTTCAAGGTCGCAGCCAACGATTTCTCTGTCCCGGCAGAGTTCCAGAGCGAGACTTCCAAGAGTGACCTGAACGCCATCGGCAACGGTTTTTACGTGGCGACGATCCCAACCCCGAAAGGGACCAAGAAGATCAACGTGCTCACGCTGACCAAGCAGGGCGACGGGTTTCAGGCAGCAGCCACCGGCATCACCACCACCCTTCGTGACCCGACGGTCGCGCCCGGCGAGAAGGCCCCCGCGATTGAGACACCGACGGTGGAGAGCGCTGGGGGCGACATTTCGTCGATCGACACGCGCGTGCCGCCCGACGACATGCACGACATCAGTCTGAAGGACGCGCTCAAGAAGAACAAGCCGATCGTCCTGATCTTCGCCACGCCCAAGCTCTGCGCATCCCGGGTCTGCGCGCCGGTGGTTGACGTCGCCGCGGAGGTCCAACACGAGCTGGGCGACGACGTGATCTTCATCCACCAGGAGATCTACAAAGACAACGACATCAACGCGGGCTACCGGCCACAGGTTGCTGCATACGGCCTGACCTCGGAGCCCTACACGTTCGTGATCGCCCCTGACGGCCGCGTGGCCGAACAGCTGCAGGGCCCGTTTGTCGCATCGGAACTGCGCGCCGCGCTGGCCAAAGCCGGCGTGAAAGCGAACTAGCCGGCGCTGACGAAGTCGGCGAGGTGTTTGGCCGTGAGCGTCTTGCGGCCGGCCACGAGCTGCGCGGGCGTTCCCTCGAAGATGATTCTGCCGCCGTCCTGTCCGGCGCCCGGGCCGATGTCGATGATCCAGTCAGCGTGAGCCATGACGGCCTGGTGATGCTCGATCACGAGCACAGACTTCCCTGAGTCGACCAGCCGGTCGAGCAGGCCGAGCAGCTGCTCCACGTCAGCGAGGTGCAGTCCGGTGGTGGGCTCATCGAGGATGTAGGTGTCCCCCGCGTCGCCCATCTGCGTCGCGAGTTTCAGTCGTTGGCGCTCGCCGCCAGAGAGCGTGGTGAGCGGCTGACCGATCGTCAGGTAGCCAAGGCCCACATCGGCGAGCCGGTCAAGGATCTTGTGCGCTGCGGGCAGTTCGCCCTTGCCGCTGGAAAAGAACTTCTCGGCGTCGGCCACGGACATCTCGAGCACCTCGCTGATGTTGCGGCCGCCGAACTTGTAGCCCAGCACCGCCTCGTCGAAACGCTTCCCGCCACAGACCTCGCAGGTCGATGAGACGCCGGCCATCATGCCGAGATCGGTGTAGATCACGCCGGCGCCGTTGCAGTTGGGGCAGGCGCCGTCGGAGTTCGCGCTGAAGAGCCCGGGCTTCACGCCGTTGGCCTTGGCGAAGGCCTTGCGGATCGGATCAAGCAGCCCCGAGTAAGTGGCAGGATTGCTGCGCCGCGAGCCGCGGATCGCGCTCTGGTCGATCGTGACGACGCCGTCCAGACCCGAGACCGATCCGTTGATCAGCGAGCTCTTGCCCGAGCCGGCCACACCGGTGACAACTGCAAGAACGCCGAGCGGGATGTCCACGTCGACGTCCTGAAGATTGTTCGTGTTCGCGCCGCGAACTTCTAGCGCCGCCGAGGATTCGCGCGGCGAGTCCTTCAGCGACGCGCGGTCGTCGAGGTGGCGCCCGGTGACCGTGCCGCTCTTGCGCAGGCCGTCGACAGTGCCTTCAAACACCACCTCCCCGCCCGCGCTTCCCGCGCCGGGACCGAGGTCGATCACGTGGTCAGCATTGACGATCGCTTCGGGCTTGTGTTCGACAACCAGAACCGTGTTGCCCTTGTCGCGCAGGCGCAGCAGCAGCTCGTTCATGCGCTGGATGTCGTGGGGGTGCAATCCGACAGTCGGCTCATCGAAGACGTACGTGACGTCGGTCAAGGACGACCCGAGCTGGCGAATCATTTTTGTGCGCTGGGCCTCGCCGCCCGAGAGCGTGCCTGACGGGCGGTCCAGCGAGAGATACCCCAGGCCGATCTCGACGAACGAGTCGAGTGTGTGCTGCAGCGCCTCCACCAGCGGCGCGACGCCCTTGTCCTTGACGCCGCCCAGCCACTCGGCCAGATCGGTGATCTGCATCGCGCAGGCATCGGCGATGTTGATGCCCTTGATCTTCGAGGAGAGCGCCTCTTTGGCCAGCCGCGTACCGCCGCACTCGGGGCAGGTCTTGAACACGACGGCCTTCTCGACGAAGCGCCGGATGTGCGGCTGGAGCGAGTCGACGTCCTTCGAGAGATACGACTTCTGAATCGTGGGGATCAGGCCGGCGTAGGTCAGGTTGATGCCCTCAACCTTGATCTTGGTCGCCTCCTTGTAGAGGAAGTCGTGCATCTCTTTCTTGTTGAACTTCTTGATCGGCTTGTCCGGGTCGAAGTAGCCGCAGCCGCGGTAGATCCGTCCGTACCAGCCGTCCATGCTGTAGCCGGGAATGAGGATCGCGCTCTCGTTGATCGACTTGTCCTCGTCGTAGAGCGCGGCCATGTTGAAGTCGTTGATCGAGCCGCGGCCCTCGCACTCCGGGCACATCCCGCCGAGCCGGCTGAAGGACGCCGCTTGGGTGATCGTCTTCTTGCCCTTCTGCACAGTGATGCCACCGCTGCCCGAGGCCGACGGCACGTTGAACGAATACGCGCTCGGCGAGCCGATGTGCGGCTTGCCCAGGCGGCTGAAGAGGATGCGCAGCATCGCTGTCGCGTCGGTTGCCGTGCCCACCGTTGAGCGCCCGTCGCCGCCCATGCGCTCCTGGTCGACGATGATCGCTGTGGTCAGGCCCTCGAGCACGTCCACCTCGGGCCGCGCCATCGTGGGCATGAAGCCCTGCACGAAGGAGCTGTAGGTCTCGTTGATCAGGCGCTGGGACTCGGCGGCGATCGTGCTGAAGACCAGCGAGCTCTTGCCCGAGCCGGAGACACCGGTGAAAGCCGTCAGCCTGCGCTTGGGGATCGCGACGCTGACGTCTTTGAGGTTGTTGACGCGCGCGCCTTGGACGCGGATGAACTCGTGGCTGTCAGCCGCCGACCGCGTCGGCGACTTCGTGTTCACCGCCTTGGGCAAGCTCAGCTAGGCGGCTGCGCCGGAGGGGCAGTCAACTTCCGCGTCTTCTTCATCCTTTACGCGGAAAGACGACCCGCAACCACATGCAGCAACCACGTTGGGGTTGTTGACCTGGAAGCCGGCGCCGGTCAGACCGTCGAGGAAATCGACCTCTGACTCGTCGACGTAACGCAGCGAGAGATCGTCAACGAGGATCTTGATCCCGTTGTTCTCGAAGATGTGGTCGCCGTCACGCTGCTCGTCGATTGCGAGCGAGTAGGTGAAGCCCGAGCAGCCGCCGCCCTTCACGCCTACGCGCAGGCCGGCATCGTCGATGCTCTTGTCCTGTCCTTCAACGTAATCCTTGATCTTCGTGGCTGCGATGTCTGTGAGGGTGACCATGCGGGGAGTGCTCCAATTTGTCCGTTTGTAATTGATCGGACGGGGGCTAACTTGACTACAGTCCATTTTAGTCGAATTCACCGGACTTCATCCAGATGGCTGACACAGTAGAAATCAAGAACAGAATCGAAGCTGCCCTCCCGGGCTCGACCGCAGAGGTCGAGGACACGGCCGGCGACAACAACCACTTTCGTGCGGTCGTGACCTCCCCACAGTTCGAAGGCCTTTCGCGGATCCAGCAGCACAAGCTGGTCAACGAGATCTTCGACGGCGAGCTCGGCGGCAGCATCCACGCACTTTCGATCAAGACACAAACCCCTGAGGCGGCGACCACATGAGCGACGAAATTTCAAACGAGCTGCGCGATCACCTGGCCACGCTGATCGACGAGAACGAAGTCATCCTCTTCATGAAGGGCAACCCCGAGGCTCCGGCCTGTGGCTTTTCGGCGCGCACCGTCGCCGTGCTCAACTCGCTCGGTCGCAAGTACGCCGCGGTTGACATCCTGCCTGACCCGCGCATCCGTCAGGAACTGACGGCGCTGTCTGAATGGCCCACCATCCCCCAGCTGTTTGTGGACGGCGAGCTGATCGGCGGCTGCGACATCGTCACTGAGATGTACGAAAGCGGCGAGCTCGCCGGCGTGCTGGGCGTAGAGCAGCCGGCAGCTGCGCAACCGGAGGAAGTCGCCGCCGTGCCCAACGCACAGGGCATCCAGCTCGAGAACAATCTCGAGTAGCTGCCATGGCCGTCCGCGTTGTCGGTGACAGCACCTCATACCTCGCACCAGCGCAGCTGGCCGAATACGGGATAATCCAGGTCAGCCTCGCCGTCGTCTGGAACGATCGCTCGGTTCCCGAGCTTGAGATCACGGATCTCGACGCTTTCTACAACAAGTTGCGGGACATGAAAGAACTCCCCGGCACTTCGCAGCCGTCGATCGGACAGTTCCTGGAGGTCTATCGGCCGATCATCGAAGCCGGAGACGACATTGTTTCGCTGCACTTCAGCAGCGGAATCTCAGGCACATTTGAAAGTGCCCTGCAGGCCAAGCAACAACTCGAACGCGATGGCGTCGATCCCCTGCGCGTGACCGTGATCGACACGGGAACCGCCTGCGGTTGCTACGGCGCAGTCCTGCTCACTGCTGCGGCGGCCGCCAAGCGGAACGAATCCCACGGCGATGTTGTCGCAGCGGCGCAGACGATGATGGACGGCGTGGATTTCTGGTTCGCAGTCGACACGCTTGAGTACCTCCGCCGCGGCGGACGGGTGGGTGCCGCCGCCGCGCTTGTCGGTGGCGCGATCAAGATCAAGCCGATCCTCACCGTGAGCTCTGACGGGATCTTGCCGGTCGAGAAAGTACGCACCGAAGCTCGTGTGCTTGCGCGGATCGCCGACCTCGCCGAAGAGCAGATTCCTGTTGGCGGAGCCTTCTTTGTTCAGCACGTCCAGGCACCCGATCGCGCCCAGAAAGTGATCGATGACCTGAGCGACCGCCTGGGCAGAGGTCCTGGGCTGGTGCCCGCCGAGATCGGGCCGGTGATCGGCGCGCATGTCGGTCCGGGGCTGATCGGCGTCGGGGTGTTCCCCGGCGGGCTGATCGACCTCTGAGTCGCGGAGGCGGGCTAGCGGCGCCGGCGGCGCAAGCCTTTGAGCACGAGCGAGCTGCCGACGAGGAAGCCGATCGCGGCGGCGCCGATGGTCAGTTCCTGCTTGTGGTCGGCGATGTGCTGGCGCCAGTCTGTGATGCGCGCAACTTCGGTGCGCGCGGAGTTGACTGACTGGACGAGTTGCTGGCGGTTGTCCTCGATCGAGGCACGGATCTCGGCGGGGGTGCGCTGCTGGGCCATCAGTTGTCACTCTTCGGGTCGTTGGGTTTGGACGTGTCGCTCGGAGGCTCGGGCGGATACACCGGAGCCTGCGGCTGGGCAGGCGGCTGTTGCGGCGGTGTCGGTGCGGTGTAGGGCTGCGCCTGTACTTCCGGCACGGTGGGCGGCGCCTCGGATTCGGACTTGCCCTTCTTGGCCTGCTTCTCGGCGGCCTTTGCTGCCTTGGCGGCGTCTTTCTCGGCCTGAGCCTTGGCTTTGGCGGCTTCTTTGTCAGCCTTTTCTGCCGCCTTGGCGGCGATGGCGTCGGCCTTTGCGGCTTCCTGTTCGGCGACGCGCGCTGCCTTGGCGGCCTCTTTGGCCTCTTTCGCTTCCTGCTTGGCCCGCTTCTTGAGTTCTTTGGCGTCGAGCTCGAGTTCTTCGGCGTCGGCGCGGGCCTCTTTCAGTTCCTGCTTGGCTTCTACGACGTCCGGGTCGGCTGCGGCCGCGTCGGCGGGCTTGGCCGGTCTCGCAACGACGGCCGGCGCTGCGCCGGCGGTCGGCTCTTCGACGGCAACCGAGTCGATTGTCTCGAGCGGCCGGTCTGCCTGCAGGGCTTCTCTTGTCTGCCGGGCTTCGGAGATCGCCTGCTCAGGCACGATCTGCGAGCCCTTCTTGATCTTCTTCAGCGCCACGAACGCGAGCAACCCGCCGATGCCGAAACAGAGGAAGGCGACGATGAAGAAACCGAGCCATGGATACCAGACTCCGATCGCGTCAGCGACCAGGAACGAAAGCGCGATGAGGAGTATGAAAAGTCCGAAGAATGCGAAGACTCCGCCGACGATGCCGGCGACCGATCCGCGCAGCAGATCCTGGGCGGCGACGGCCATCTCGGCCTTTGCCAGCTCGATCTCTTCATGGATGATCTTGGTCGTGCGGTCGATGATCTCGCTGATCGACGCGCCCAACGAAGTGTTTTCGGGGGGAATGCTCATACTCAGTCGACTGGCGGCGGCTCGTTGAATACGCGGATCCAGATCTGCTCGGCGACCTTGCGTGCGACGATGGCCGCCACTGCGCCGACGCCGGCCAGGATGCCGCTCCAGACGAGCTTCTTGACAATGTCATTCTGCATCGGGGCGGGGAGCCTTTCGTTGGAAGCGGAGGATGTTGAGCTTGAATCAGCCATCAAATTTTTCCTTAGCCTGAGCGGCGGAGAGGTCACCAGGTGTAGGCGCCCGGAACGCGATTGGCAAGGCTCGGCAGCTTATCGCGGATCGCCGACTGGGCGGCAAAATCGAGCTCGGCTGCAACGACGACTTCGCCCTCGTCGCCGGCCCGCGCTAGGACCGTTCCCCATGGGTCGACGATCATCGAATTGCCGTACGAACGACGGTCGCCGTCGTGATTGCCGGACTGGTTCGGGGCGACGACAAAGAGCTGGTTCTCGACTGCGCGAGCGCGCAGCAGGAGTTCCCAGTGGGCCTCACCGGTCTTGTAGGTGAAAGCCGCGGGGACGGTTTCAATCAGCGCGCCGCGAGTAGCGAGGATTCTGTAGAGCTCCGGGAAGCGGATGTCGTAACAGACGGTGAGACCCAGCAGCTGGCCGCCGGCCAGCTCAGTGGTGACTATTTCGTTGCCCGGGTCCTCGTGGTCAGACTCGCGGTAGACCTGGCCGTCGACCTCGACATCGAACATGTGGATCTTGCGGTAGACCGCTCTGATCGCGCCATCGGTCGCGATGTGAACGCAGGTGTTGGCGAGTTTGTCGCGGCCTTCGATCTGCTCGACGATCGAGCCGGCGATGATGTCGATCTTCAACTCGGCCGCGAGCTCACTGAGGCCGGTTATGGTCGGGCCGTCCAGCGATTCTGCCCCGGCGAAGTAGTCCCTGGTGTTACCGAGCAGGTTGAATTTCTCGGGCAGAGCGACCAGCGTCGCGCCCTTGCCTGCGGCTTCGCGCACCAGCGCATGAGCGCGCGCGACGTTGGCAGCCTTGTCGGCCTGGGAATTCATCTGGACGGCCGCGGCGATCAACTTCGGAGCCATCCCGGCAGGCTAACCGTCCTGGCGACGGCGAAGCTCGGCGACCAGCAGCTTCACATGCATGGCGCTGAGCAGGTCGCGCATCGGTCCGTGACCGCGCTCGATCAGGTCAGCCGCGTCGTCGGCAGAGAGCTTGCCGGGCAACTTCTCGGAAATCACGTCGACCTCGTCACGCGCCAGCGCTTCGAGGTGGCGCATGTAGATGAGGGCGTCATAAACGGTGAATCCGAGCGCTTCGCCGTAGCCGCTCTTGCGGAACTCGGCGATAGCGGTGAGAAATTCGGCGTCCGGCTGGCTGTAGCGAACGCCGCTCTTTGTCGTGTGCGGCTCGATCGCACCGATGCGCTCGAAGCCGTCCAGGACATCTTCGGGGAGATCGAGCTTTGAAACCGCCTGCTTGCGCGTGATCCCCTTGCCGATGGCCATCGCGGCCTCTGAGCGCTGAAGCAGCGCATCGCCAAGTTCAAGCCGCGCCTCGACCTGGTCGGGTTCGTTCTCGAGAATCCGCCGGATCACGTCCAGCGGCAGGTAGCGCTCTTCCTGGAGGCGCTTGATCAACTTGATGCGGTCGACATACTGGGGTGAATACCAGGCCATGTTGCGGCTTGTCTTGACCGGCGGAGGCAACAGACCCTCGCGCAGGTAATGCTTGATCGTTGCGGCAGACACTCCGCTCTGCTCGGCGAGCGCGGCCATGCGCAGGAGACCCTCGGTCTTCGCCGTCGCGGTCATACGCCGGCCACCGCGCCGCTCTCGCGCAGAGCCGCGATCTGCCCATCGTCGTACCCCAGCGACTTGAGCACCGCATTCGTGTGCTCACCGAATCCCGGTGCGGGTTCACGGCGATCGGGCCGCACGCCGTCAATCACGAAAGGTGGAGCGAGCTGGCCGACTGGCCCGATTCCGGGCTGGTCGACTTCCGTGACCATGCCACGCGCCCTGACCAGATCGGACTCGAGTGCTTCGTCAAGCTTCAGCACCGGCTCGATGCAGCAGTCGTGCTCGTCGTTGAAGGCCGCCCACTCGGCGCGGGTTCTGCTCTTGAAGACCGCTGCGATCTCGGCCCAGCCGTCGCTGCCGGCCAGTTCGAACTGTTTCTCGATCAGGTCCTCGCGATCGACGCCACGTGCGAATGCATGCCAGAACTTCGGCTCCAGCGCGCCGCAGCTGACCCAGCCGTCGGCCGCTTCATAGGGCATGTAACAAGCCCACTTTCCCGCGAGGTCAACGTCGCCGCGTTCGCGCACGTCACCGGCGAGCGCGGCGGCGGCCGGCATCGCCAGCCAACTGAGCGCACCGTCGGTCATCGAGATGTCGATCTCGGCGCCCTGACCGGTGGACTGCTTTTTGACCAGTGCCGCGAGAATGGCGATCGCGGCCATCTGCGCTCCGCCTCCGATGTCGGCGATCTGACCCGCGGCCTGAACCGGGGCGCCGCCTCTGGCGCCGGTCAGACCGAGCAGGCCGTTGAGGCCCAGATAATTCATGTCATGCCCGGCCCGCAACTTGAACGGCCCATCCTGGCCGTAACCGGTGATCGCGCAGTACACGAGTCCGGGATTGACCGACTTCATCTGGTCATAGCCGACGCCCAGCTTGTCGAGCACACCTGGGCGAAACGACTCAAGCACGACGTCATGCTCGGCCACGAGCTTGAGCAGGATCTCTTTGCCCTCGACCGCTTTCAGATCGATCTGGATCGACTGCTTGTTGCGGTTGAGCGCGGCGAACTGGACGCTGTGCGTGCCGCTGGCTTTTGCCTCTTCGCCGCCGACGTACGGAGTCGTCCAACGCACGTAGTCGCCCATGCCTGTGTCTTCAACCTTCAGCACTTCCGCGCCGAGGTCGGCCAGCATCAAGGAGCAGAACGGTCCGGGAAGCAGGCGCGAGAGGTCGAGAACCTTGACGCCGTTCAATGGCAGCTCAGACATTTCGCGGTACTCCCAGCAGCTCGCGGGCCTCGGCGATCGACGCGACCTTGCGACCACCAGCTTCGATCTGCCGCGCGGCCTCCTCGCAGAGCTCGCCGTTGCCCTTCGCAAGTTCGCCGCTGGGGAGGTAGAGGTTGTCCTCGAGTCCGACGCGGACGTTGCCACCTTCGGCGATCGCGACCGGGACGAGGTCCCACTGCTCACGAGACACGCCGACCATGCCCCAGTTGTTCACGCCGTCGCCGCCGTGGCCGCCGGGCTGGGGCACCTGCGACGCCATGTGCTTGAGGTTTGCGGCTCGCGCCGGTGTGCCACCGAGCACTCCTGTCACGAGCGAGATCTGCAGCGGCGTCTCGAGGATGCCCATGTCGATCAGCGGCTCAAGCGAGGCGATGTGCCCAAGCTCGAAGCACTCGTGCTCGGGCCGGATGCCGTACTCGTTCATGGCGTTGAGAAACTGGATGATCGTGTCGAAACTGTTCTCGAAAACGAAGCCGAATATGAACTCCTTGCGGCGCTTTGAGTACTTCGCGTAGTTCATCGAACCCATGTTCAGCGCTGCGACGTCGGGTCTGATCGCCTCGAGATACTCGAGGCGCTTTTCGACGGACAGGCCGACGGCACCGGTCGAGAAGTTGATGATCACGTCGCCGCACTCGGACTTGATCGCGTCGGTGATCTCGCGGTAGTTCTCGATCTCGAAGCTCGGCGTGCCGTCGTGCTTGCGCGCATGAATGTGGATCATCGCCGCGCCGGCGTCGACCGCGCTGCGCGCCTCGGCCGCATATTCAGCCGGGGTGTACGGAATGGCCGGATGCTGCTCCTTGTTGGCCACCACGCCGGAGATGCTGTTGGTGAGAATGCAAGGCTTCTCAAATCCCGACATCAAGCGCTCCTTTTGCTGCACACCAGAGGTGAGCGGCGATATTTGCCATTGAAGAATGGCTTGTTCAAGGGGTCTGCTGCTGCGCACCTGTGGTGTGCAGCGGTGTTTCGGCGGACGAACGGTGAGTGGTGTGGCGGCGTGCTGCGAGTGGCAATGCGACCGGCGGTGGCGGGGGTCGGCGCTCCGAATCCTGCTGCGCACCACAGGTGTGCAGCACCCAACCGCATACCTGAGACATTTTTCGCTGATGATTCCTGCTGCTCACCACAGGTGTGCAGCAGATTGGCGTGGACCTCGGTCATACCGGCATCACTCCGTGCTTCTTGGCGGGGCGATCCACGTGCTTGTTCTCGGCCATCTCCAGCGCGCGGATGATGTGGTGGCGCGTCTCGCGCGGGTCGATCACGTCGTCGATCATGCCGTTGCCGGCCGCCAGGTACACGTCGATCATCTTCTGCGCCTGGGCGAGCAACTCTTCGCGCTTGGCTTCCGGGTCCTCGGCGGCTTCGATGATCGAGCGGCCGATGATGTTGACCGCGCCCTCAGCGCCCATCACGCTGACCTCGGCGGTCGGCCAGGCGTAGATCGCATCGGGCTCGTAGCCCGAACCGTTCATCACGTAGTAGCCGGCGCCGTAACACTTGCGGATCAGGATCGTGACCTTCGGCACGGTCGCCCGCGAGGTCGCATACAAGAACTTTGCCCCATGGCGGATGATGCCCGCTTCTTCAACTTTGCTGCCGACCATGAAACCCGGAACATCCTGCAGGTAGATCAGCGGGATGTTGTAGGCATCGCAGAGATTGATGAAGCGCGCGGCCTTGTCAGCAGAGTCGTTGTCGAGGATGCCGCCAAGATGCTTGGGCTGGTTGGCGACGATCCCGACGCTGCGCCCGTCCATCCGCGCAAAGCAGGTGATGATCGACTTCGCCCACTTGCCCTTCATGT
>JAEMRJ010000024.1 GCA_016463365.1 Thermoleophilaceae bacterium
CGAGCGTGCCGATGATGCGTGCGCCAGAAGCGCCGATCGGGTGACCGATCGCAACCGCGCCGCCGTTGACGTTGACCTTCTCCTCGTCGATGTCGAGCATGCGGATCGAGTTGAGCGTGACCGAGGCGAATGCCTCGTTGATCTCCCAGAGGTCGACATCCGCCGGGGTCTTGCCGATCTTCTCGAGCGCTGCGATCGAAGCCTTGGCAGGGGTGCGGGCGAGGTACGGGAAGTCGTCTGCGATTGAAGCCTGGGCGAGGATCGTCGCCAGCGGCGTCTTGCCGTTGGCCTCGGCCCATTCGTCGGAAGCGACGACCATCGCGCCGCCGCCGTCGTTGACGCCCGGCGCGTTGCCGGCGGTGTGCGTGCCGTCCTCCATGAAGATCGGCTTCAGCTTGGAAAGTGCTTCGAGCGTGGTGTCAGGGCGGACCGATTCGTCGAGCTCGACGACCGTGTCGCCCTTGCGGCCCTTGATCGTCACCGAGACGATCTCCTCGGGCAGCTTGCCCTCGTCGTTGGCCTTCGCGGTGAGTTCGTGCGAGCGGACCGACCAGCGGTCCATGTCGGCGCGGGTCATCTCGATCTCGGCTGCGACCTCGCTGGCCTCGTGAGCCATGTGCTTGCCGGAGAACGGGTTGGTCAGACCGTCATTGATCATTGCGTCGATCATCTTGCCGTCGCCCATGCGGTAACCGAAGCGGGCCTGCGGGAGGATGTACGGCGCGTTGCTCATGCTCTCCATGCCGCCGCCGACACCGACCTCGATGTCACCGGCCCGGATCGCCGTGTCGAGCATGCCGACCGCGCGCATCCCCGAGGCGCAGACCTTGTTGATGGTCTCGCTGGAGACTTCCTTGGGAATGCCGCCGTTGATCTGGGCCTGGCGCGACGGGATCTGACCGTTGCCTGCCTGAAGCACGTTGCCCATGACGACGTGGTCGACCTGGTCACCGGAGACGTCTGAGCGCTCGAGCGCTGCCTCGATGGCGATGCCTCCAAGCTCGACTGCCTTGAGCGAGGCGAGGCCTCCGCCGAGCTTGCCGACCGGGGTACGAGCTGATCCGAGAATGACTGTCTTGGCCATGAGTTTTACGACTTCCTTTTGAAAGTGGCAGTGGTGGAGTTGAAAGAGGTCTTGTGGGGTGGTGTGGGCGGGCAGATCTTCAACCGACGCCGACGGTCGAAAGGGTAGTGAGAGCACTAAGCACGACCGTTCGTGCGTGTTGGAAAGCTTAGCGCCGGTGGGGATAATCTGCCGTCCATGCCTCAGACCATCGAAGTCACCACGCGCCAGGGCGAACTCGCCGAAACCTCAGCAGACACCCGCGTGGTCGGTCTCTTCGAAGATCAGGAGAGCGCAATCGAATCGATCGACAAGCTCGTCGAGACCGGAGAAGTCAAGGCCAGCTACAAGTCGACCGGTGTCGTGCGCTCGCACAGCGCGCGATTTGTGACCGTCGGACTGGGCAAGAAGGAAGACTTCACGACCGAACGTGCGCGTGTCGCCGGAGCTGTGGCCCTGGGCGCAGCGAAGGGTCTCTCGGCCAACTCCCTTGCAGTCGCGCTTCCGGCAGGGGCCGACGGTGGCGCGAACGCCGGAGCCTTCGCCGAAGGCGCGATCCTCAAGAACTACGTCTTCGACGCCTACAAGACCAAGTCGGACGACGAGGATGACGACACCGGCATCATGTCGATCGAGTTCGTCGGCGACGGCCTGGAGGACGGCGTCAGGCTGGGGAAGATTTCGGCCGAGGCAGCCAACCGCGCCCGCGATCTGCAGAACCAGCCGTCAAACGTCGCCACCCCCACGTACCTCTCGGACCGCGCCGCGGCGATCGCCGCAGAGCACAACCTCGAGTTCGACATCCATGACCGTCAGTGGATCGAGAACAAGGGAATGGGCGCGTTCGCCGCGGTCGCCAAAGGCACGCCCGAGGAGCCGCAGCTGATCGTGCTCAAGTACAACGGTGCCGGCGCGACCGGACCGACGCTCGGCTTCGTCGGCAAAGCCGTCACCTTTGACACCGGCGGAATCTCCTTGAAGCCCTCGGGCAAGATGGAAGAGATGAAGTTCGACATGTCCGGCGGCGCCGCAGTACTCGAGGCCACGGCCGCGATCGCGCAGCTCGGACTTCCGATCAACCTCATCTCGGTCGTGCCTTCGACCGAGAACATGCCGGGCGGCAGGGCGACCAAGCCCGGCGACATCGTCACGGCGCTGAACGGCAAGACGATCGAGATCGACAACACCGACGCCGAGGGCCGCCTGATCCTCGCCGACGCGCTGACGTACACCATCGAGCTCGGCGCCGAGCGCATCGTGAACCTCGCCACGTTGACCGGCGCGATCATCGTCGCGCTGGGCAGCACGTATGCCGGGATCTTCAGCAATGACGACGAGTGGGCGGCCGCGGTTGAAGCCGCAGGCGACGTGACCGGCGAGCTGGGCCATCGCCTTCCGTTGCACCCGGAGTTTGCCGAGCTGATCAAGGGCAAGTACGCAGACATCTCAAACGCACCGGGATCGCGCAAGGGTTCATCGATCACTGCAGCCGAGTTCCTGAAGAATTTCGTCGGCGAGACGCCGTGGACCCACCTCGACATCGCCGGCACGGCCTGGGACCTCGGGCGGACTTATGTCGGCAACGGCGCCAGCGGATTCGGAACGCGCCTGCTGATCGAGTTGGCGCGCGAGCACGGCGAGGGCTGAGCCCCCTCGTCCCGCTCTGGTCAGTCTTCTGGTTCGCCCGGAACGCCCTCGGCTTCAGGGGGCTCGTAAGATCCGGGGCCGCTGTTGTCTTCTCCTGAAGGGTGCTCGACCTCGACTTCGACTTCTTCGCCGTGGCCCGGACCGGAGTGTGAGATGCCCGGAGCATCGCGACCGTCGAGCCTGCTGTCATCGCCGAACGGCTTTCGCTGCTCATCGTCCTCGCCGCGCTCTCCGCGCGTGCCGCGTCGACCGGAGTCTTCGCGACCACCGCGATCATCACGCCCCGAACCGGGACCAGAATCGTCATCGCGGCCGCGACCAGATTCATTGATGCGGGGGTCGTCATCGCGGCCACGGTCGTCGTCCCTGGCTCCGAGTGGCGCGCCGTGACGACCGCCGATCTGCCTGGCTGCCGCGCGTTCGGTCTGCACCGGGCCGGCAACTGCCTGGCGCTGCTGAGCGGACTGCGGCTGCTGGCTGGTCGAAACCTCGCGTTCGACCGCGACCGCGCCGCCGCCGATCGCAATAAATGTGAGCGCGGTTGCCGCTGCTTTGCCGCCGATCGCTGCGCTGCCGCCCGCGAGCACGCCGCTGGCGACGGCGCCGCTCGCCGCAGCTCCACCGGTGATGCCCAGTGACGCCAGCGTGATCGAAATCGGCACGATCGGCGCGGCCATGGCAAGGTCGCGCCCGAGGCGCCTGTGCGAAAGTCGTCGGTAACCCACGTCGGCCGCGGCGGCGCCCACACCCTCGCGCCCTCGGCTGATCAGCTTCTTGGTTGCGGAGATACTCGTGCCGAGCTCTTCGGCGATCCGCTCATGAGAAAAGCCGCCCATCTCGCGAAGGAGCAGCGCCTCGCGCTGACGCTCGGGCAGTTCCGAGACCGCCGCCATCAGCCAGGCGAACTCGGCGCGCTGCTCGGCCTGCTCGGCCGGCTCCGCGGCCTGCGGAGCGACCGGCGGTTCGGCATGTTCGGAATCAAGTGAGACGACCTTCTGACGACCGCCACGGATCAGATCGAAGGTGCGATTGCGGGCGATCGTGAAAAGCCATCCGCGGAAGGACCCGTCCACGCGCTGTTCGCGGATTCCGGCAAACGCTCTGGTGAAAACGTCCTGGGCGATGTCTTCGGCGTCCTCGGTGCCATCGGGCCTGCCGAGCATGTGGAAGACGAATGCATAGACCGGCTGGCGATAGCGCTGGTAGATCGCATCGTAAGCAGCGACATTGCCACGCGCAGCGAGGCGGCAGAGCACCGCGTCGGGCTGGGCGTTCATCAGTTTTGTCGCCGCCGGGTGGTGCGACAGCGGATCGTATGTGGGGGATGCTTCCAAGAGCCTCAATACCTATAGACGCAAGTGCACCACAAAAGTCCCATACAAACCTGAGAATTTGCTGAATTTGCAGATCGGGCGGGACTTTGGCACTGGGACGTCGTCTTCATATGTCGACGGGTGAGACAGGAAGCCCGAGCCCGAAAATCCATTGAAGGAGAAACAAACGCGATGCATCCCCCACAGAAACTCAGACTTGTCGCCGTATTTGCCCTCGCCCTCGCAGGGATGGCGATTGTCGTCGGATCGGCCAGCGCCCACCGCGGACACGGCGACCGTCAGGCAAGGCTCGACGGCGACCGCGACAGCGCCTCGAATCGCTGCGAGATTCAGGCCGGCCTGAACCAGTCCAACTCCGACAGCGATGCCGACGGCACGATCGACGGCCTCGAGGACAGCGACGGCGACGGTGCAAACAACGCTGCCGAGTCCCGTCTTCGCACCAACTGCGCGGTGGCAAACACGCGCTTCAAGCTGAAGAAGGCAAGCATCAAGAGCTACAGCGCCGAGGAAGGTCTGACGCTTGCGATCGGCAGGCGCGGCCTGATCACAGCCGCAGTGTCTCCGACCGTGGTCTGCGAGCGGGACGACGTCAGTAGTGAGTCCGCCGGCGACAATTCAGCTTCGCTCGCCCGTCATGGCGAAGATGATGAGGGCGGCGAAGATCGCCGCGGCGAGGACGACGACGGCGAGGACGGCCGCAGGGACGATCGCGGCGAAGAACGCAGTGGTCCCAGCGACGAAAACGGCCGACGCGGCGATGATGACGACGACACGGTCGGATGCACTACCGCGGACCTGGTCCCCGACGCCGAGGTGAGGCGCGCCAAGATCAAGAACGGTGTCTTCACGAAGATCCACCTGGCGGCTGCCGACGAGGGCAATTTCTAGCCCAGGTTGAATCCGCTGCTGACCGAAAGAGCCCCCGCTGAGCCGGGGGCTTTTTCAGCGGCGCACACTTTGTGACACAGTGTTACGATCTTTTGTAACATTTTGTCACAAGCTCAGACCGGAGGCTCCCCATGGCGTGGAACGTCGTCGTCGTAGGAGGCGGGTTCGGTGGTTTGAACGCCGCCCGCACGATTGAGAAGAAGTTTTCCGGCGAGGCCGTCAAGGTCACCTTGGTCTCGGAGCAGAACTTTCTTCTCTACACACCGTTTCTTCCCGAGGCTGCAGCCGGCACGCTTGAGCCGCGCCACGTTGTCACCCCGCTGCGCGATCTGCTGCGCAAATCGCGCCTGACGCTCGGCTCGATGACGGGTCTTGATGCCGCGCGCAGGGTCGTGCACGTACGCAACGCAGAAGGAGACCCCGTCGAGCTGCGCTACGACCGTCTGGTGCTCGCCCCCGGCTCGGTCTCACGCACGTTGCCGATCCCCGGGCTTGCCGAACACGGCGCGCAGTTCAAGAGCCTCGCCGACGCGATCTGGCTGCGCAACCACGTCGTCCGCTCGCTCGAGCTGGCCGAAACTGTGCGCGATCCACGTCGCCTCGATGAGCTTCTGAGTTTCGTCTTTGTCGGAGGCGGCTACGCCGGGCTCGAAGCACTCGCAGAGCTTCAGGACTTCGCGACTGACGCAATGAAGATGTACCCCGCCGCGCGCGAGCACGGTATGCGCTGGATGCTGATTGAAGCGGCCGACCGGGTGTTGCGGGAGCTGGACCCGAAGCTCGCGGCCTACACCGTGCGGGAGTTGAGCAAACGTGGCATCGATGTTCGTCTGGAGACGCAACTCAGCGAAGTGACCGCAACCGATGTGCTGCTCTCGACCGGCGAGCGAATCGAAACTCGCACGCTCGTCTGGACTGCTGGTGTCAAGCCCAGCCCGCTCGTGGATGATCTCGGCCTGCCACTCGATGCAGCTGGCCGGATCGTCGTGGACGCCGAGATGCGCGTCGAGGGTCACGAAGAAATCTGGGCAATCGGCGACGCCGCCGCAGTTCCCAATCCGAGCAACCCCGATCGCCCGACTCCCCCGACTGCGCAGCACGCGCGCAGGCAGGGCATTGCGGCTGGCCTCAACGTCGCGGCTTCGCTCGGCAAGGGCCGGGCCAGGTCATACGACTACAAGGACCGCGGTTCATTCGTCAACCTCGGCCGCTACAAAGCCGTCGCGATGACCGGCAAGCTTCGACTGCGCGGACCGCTTGCCTGGTGGATGGCCCGCACCTACCACGTGAGCCAGATCCCGGGCTTCTCGCGCAAACTTCGCGCGGTGATCGACTGGACCGTCAGCCTTCCGTTCAGCCGCGACGTTTCCGAGGTCGGATCGATCGGCCACCCTCGTCGACTGGACGGTTCGCTGACGAATTCGAAAACCGCGTCGGTGGCTCGATCTTCTGAAGCTGGGCTGGGAGCCGGTGGCGATGCTTCTCCCACAGACCCACGAAAACCGTGATTCCAAGGGCGATGATCCGGCGATAGCGCCAGGCGAGTCTTACCGCTCTGTAAAGGATGGCTGGCACGCGTTACTCGATTCCTACCCGGCGACGGAGTATCTCACGAGCCGCGCTGCCCGGGTCCAGTTTGCGTTCGACGACCTGATCCAGCAGCGTCTGCAGCTCGGCATCTGCGTTGGTTGATTCTTCAAGCTCGCGTCGCAGGCTGATCGTCGCCAGCTCCATCACCTCGTTGCGCAGGTTGCGTCGACGGCGTTCGGCGAGCGTGCCCCGCTCGACTATGTGCGCGCGGTGCGCGTCGATCGCGGCGAGCAGCTCCTCGATGCCGATCCCGTGCGCAGCCTGAGTCTGCACGACCGGCGGGGTCCAACCGTCGACGGCGTGGCCGAGCGCGAGCACGCCCTTGATCTCGCGAACGAGCGTGTCAGTCATCGGGTGGTCGGATTTGTTGACGACGATCACGTCGGGGATCTCCATGACTCCGGCCTTCAGAGCCTGGACGCTGTCGCCGCTTCCCGGCATCAGAGCGAGCACGATCGTGTCAGCGTGGTCCATCACGTCGACCTCGGCCTGACCGACGCCGACGGTTTCGATCAATACGTTGTCGCGTCCTGCCGCGTCCATCAGCAGCGCGGCCTGAAGCGTTGCTTCAGAGAGTCCACCGAGCGCTCCGCGGTTGGCCATCGAGCGGATGAACACGCCCGGGTCGAGGAAGTGCTCGGTCAGGCGGATGCGGTCGCCAAGCAGGGCGCCGTGCGTGAACGGGCTTGAGGGGTCGATCGAAAGCACGGCGATCGTCTCGTCGCGGGCGCGCAACTCTTTGACCAGCGCGCCGATCAGCGTTGACTTGCCCACGCCGGGCGGTCCGGTGAGGCCGACCATTTTGGCGTTGCCGGTGCTGGGATAGACCTCTTTGACCAGATCCCAGCCGATCGGATCATTGTTTTCGACCAGGCTGATCGCTCGCGCCAAGGCGCGCTTGTCGCCTGTGACGAGCTTTTCAGCGAGTTCGGATGCGGTGCCGGTTTTCATTGCCGGAGGATGGTATGCGCATCATCGGTCCTAGAGTTCTCGTCGCCGATGAGTGAAACCGAAAATCACAGCCCGATCGTCATGCCTCCGCCCGCCCCTCTGCACGGTGGCCCGCTGACGCTGCTGCGTTTCATGTTCAAGAATCGACTCTTTCGTAAGCGGTACCTGGCGAGCTACGCGCGGATGTTCAACCACAAGGTGATCCATCGCCGTTCCTACGGAAAGAAGATCCACACCGACGGACTCTGTTTCGTCGGCAACGACGTGAAGATTGAGATCGGACCGCTGGCGCATGTCTACCTCGACCGCTGGTGCTGGGTCGGCAACCGCACGAAGCTGCGTGCCCACGGCGGGTTCATCCGCATCGGCAGCAAATCGGTGCTCGGTGAAGAGATCACCTTCAGCACCTACGAGGAAATCTCAATCGGCCGCGAGTGCATCATCGCCGACCGCGCGATGTTCATCGACTTTGACCACGTCACTTCAGACCCGGAGCAGGCGATCCGCAAACAGGGGCTCTACAGCAAGCCCGTGCGCGTGGGCAACAACGTCTGGATCGGGTACGGCGCGTCGATCCTGCGTGGCGTGACTATTGGCGACGGCGCCGTGGTCGGCACTTACGCCGTGGTCACGAAGGACGTGCCGGCCAACGCGATTGTCGGAGGCGTCCCGGCTCGGGTGCTGCGTATGCGAGACGAGCCAGAACGCCTGACCTGGGAAAACTGACGGCGCATCACACCTGGGCAATATTCCGTAGACTCGAATGACAGTGACCGATGAGCCCCAAGCACAGACTTCCAAGAAGCAAGGAAGCTTTTCTGTGGCGACGCGTTTGCCCCGGGTCCCCCCTCTGCGGGCGACCGTGTCGTCGACCTCGGCTGCGGATCCGGCGATGCCGCGCAAATCCTTGCGCGGCTCGTCGTACCGCACGGACCGGCCGGGCAGCCTCAGGCGACTGACTGAATCCGCACGTCGGGCCGGAAATCGACTCGGGCCTTCCGTCCGCCGGGAATCGCGATGAACGCGACATCCTGGTCCTGACTGAGCAGTTTCACGCTCGTGGCCAGTCGGGGGCCTTCCGGGTCGCTCGCGAGCCTGGCGGCGTACAGGAAGCAGCCGTTCAGACCATCCCCCAGGCAGACCGTCAGCGAAGTGCCTCTCTCGCTCGCCTCGCGGATCGACTCGAAACCGAGCAGCGGCAGCACCTCGGCGGGTTGAGGCCAGGCGGTCGCGGCCGCTGGCCCGCGGGCGACAAATGCCCGTAGTTCGATCCCGTCAAAATCGGCGATCGCGGAAGCCTCCACCCCGTCGGCGCAGAGGATCGAATTGTCCGGAACGCCGCCTGCACGGACCGGGAGCGTCGCGCTGGAATATGCGAGCCGGTTGTAAAAAGGATCTTCATAGGGCGCGCCCTCATTCCAGGGCTCAAGGTCTGAAACAAGGATCCGCGCGTTGCCGCTGCCCGAGTCGGGGATGATCTGGCCAGCTGGGAATTGGACTGGCCCGGGCGCCGGCAAGTCAGCAGCGCGCGCGTTCCACGCCGGATGATCTGCCGGCAACATCAGCCCGGCGAAGGCTTTCGCCGCCCACAGCGGCGAGGCTGAGCCGCTGTAATCCTGCGCAACCGATTCGTCCGGGCCGCGCCAGCCGATCGTCAACAAGCCGTCTTCAACGGCTCCTTCCCTCAGGAACGAGTCGACCACGGCGAAGGTCGTCTCGCGAGCGGTGCCCGCGTCGCCCGCCGCGCGACCGAGCCACTGGTCGATCCACAGCGGCGCCAGCATTCCGAAGCGGTAGGTCAACGAGCGGCCCCACGCCACCGGTCGCCCCGCGCCGTCGATCAGTGCGCACAATGAAGGCAAGAACTCCGCGAGGCGATCGGCGTAGATCCTCGCGCGCTCGCCGTCGCCGGTGAAGTGCGCGATCAGCGGCAGATAGAAGTGGAAGGAATAGGCGGTGTAATAGTCGATCGCAGCTCGTGGTCCGTCGCCGTACCAACCGCCGCCGCGGTACCAGGCATCGGCGGCCGCATGGGCTTCGGCAGTTGCGCCGCAGTTGACCGGGCGCTCAACCGCCACCAGGAAAGTCTCGACGCAGGCGCCGAAGAGCGCCCAGTTGCACTGATCGCCGCGCCGGTCGGCGACGGGCAACATCCAGTTGGCGAGGCCTGTGGCGGCTTCTTCGCTCAACGCTTCCCACAATTCCTCGCGCGCCAGCAGCAGGCTCACGGCGATCGAAGCAGCCTCGACGTTGGCCTGGATGTGGGTTGCAGGAGACGGCCAGGCGCCAGGCTCCGATCGCGCCAGCGCCAGACCGGCAGCTTCAAGATCCCGGCGTGTCGATCCGAGCAGCTCGTCGGTCGGCGGCAGCTCGGTGGCACCCAGTCGGAAGGCGATGAGCAGCAGCCGCCGTGCGAAGCCCTCTAGTGCGTCGCATTCAGGTCCGTGTACGCCGGCTCTGCCCGGCACGCGCACATTCCAGGTGCAGTCAGGGTCGCGGAACGCCCCATACGTCGCGATCAGCTCATCGGCGAAATCAATCCAGTCGCGCCGGGTGGCAAGTGGCGAATTCAAGAACGCGTAGCGGCCGGCGCGCCGGGCCCGAGAGCGACGGCGTCCTCGTAGAGCTCGAGGGTTGTGCGCGCCACATCCAGCCAGTCGAAGGTCAGCACGTGATCCGAGGCTTCCGTGACCAGGCGGTCGCGAAGTTCAGAATCGGTCAGAACTCGCTCGGCCATCCGCGCCAGTGACTCAGGGTCGCGTGACTGAAAACGCAGACCAACGTTCTCTGACGGCACGACTTCACGCAGTCCGCCGGTGTCTGCGACGATGCACGGGCAGCCACTGGCCATCGCTTCCAGTGCGACAAGGCCGAAAGGTTCGTAGATCGAAGGCACGACCGTGAGATCGGCGATCTTGTAGAGCGAGTGAAGCACGTCATCGCCGATCCAACCGACGAAGGTGCCGTGCTCCATCAGGCCGAGTTTCTCGGCCAGAGCTTTGAGCTCTTGTTCGTGCGTGCCGGATCCAGCGATCAGGAAGCGCACGTCTCCGACGTTCTCGATCAGCGTCGGAAGCGCCTCGAGGGCGACCTGGAAACCCTTCTCGTAAACCAGACGCCCCACAAGCAGCACGAGCTTCTCATCGGGCTCGGCGAAGGCCGCACGCAACTCTTCGAGATTGTCCATCGGCCTCAGGTCTTCAGGGTCAATGCCGTTGGGGATAACCTTGACGGCGCTCTCTTCGAGCGCGTAGATGTCGGCGATGTGTTCGCGCATGTAGGCCGAGCAGGCGATCACCTTGTCGGCGCGGTTGGTGACCCACTTCTCGACACCGTGGATGTGGCTCTGCGGGTGTTTGTCCACCCAGCCTTGATGACGGCCGAACTCGGTCGCGTGAATCGTCATCACGAGTGGCCGGTCAAAACGTCGCGCAAGGTGATCGCAGGCCGAGGCGACGAGCCAGTCATGACCGTGCACGGCGTCGAAGTCGTACTCATCGCCAAGCGCGACCCCGATGCTGAGCATGTCGGTGTTCATGTGCTCGATCCAGGTCACGAATTCGCCGAGGTCACGTGGCCGCTCCGGCTCGCGCACACGATGCACGTGGACGCCGTTGAGCAACTGCTCATCGGGCGCCGATCCGTCGCCGCGTGTGAGCACGTGAACTTCGACCCCGAGCTGAACGAGGTTCTCGGAGAGCTTTCGCACATGACGCGCGAGACCGCCCTCGATCAGAGGCGGGTATTCCCAGGAGAGGATCAGTATTCGCAAAATCAGGGGGTGTGTCGAAACGGGGTGAAGCGACTGGATTGTTGCAGAGCGGCTACCCGCGTAGTTCGCTGAGCGCGCGTTCGAACGCGCCAAGGTGCTCTGCGAAGCGTCTCGCGCCGTAGTCGCCGGTGCTGCCGCCGAACTCCATGAAGGCCCAGTCGCTCGACTGCAGGGCTGTCAGCTCTGCGCGCGCGCGCGATGCCGCGCCCGAATCTGCTGCGCGGCGCGCGAGCGCCTGTTCGAGCGTCAATTCTGCCCGGCGCTGATTCCAGACCATCTCAGCCGTGCGGGGTGAATCCCAAGTTTCCAGCGACTTGTTCCTGCCCCATGAAGATCGGGCAAGCTCGCGCTCGACCGGCACGGCGTCCCGCGCGACCGCTCCGAGCGTGACCAGTTCGATTCCATAACCGGGCGCCAGCTTCAGGACGTGCTCCAGCCACCACGGGCCTTCGTACCACCAGTGACCGAACAACTCGGTGTCCGCCGCAAAAACGCTTGTGGCAATGCCACCGCGCTCGGCGGTGTAGACCTCAAGCCGGGCCGCGAGCGCGCGCAAGAACGCCGCTGCGTGGGCTTGAGCCTGGGCCCGCGCGACTTCGGCCGACCAGCCGTCGCCAGCGTTGTTGTACGGCATCAGATCGTGGATCGTCCGCTCGAAAGTCGACCGGTAGACCGGGTTGGCCGGATAACCGTCTTCGCGCCAGACCTGCGCCACTGTGTGCCAGTCGATCGGCAGAGCGATCGGCCCGGCAGGCGTGGCGACCGGCTCGAGGTTCTCCAGCGACTGCTCGCCGAGCACCGCGGACTGGTCAACGCAGAAGTACTCCACGCGATTGCGGGCGAGCGCAACGTCAAGGCCGCGGTCCCAGGCGCACTCGGGCAGCCAGAGTCCAGGGGCCGCGCCAAACCGTCCGGCGTGCAGCTCGCGACCGGTCGCGAGCTGCAGGTCGAGGCCGAAATCGCTTGCGAGCAGCGGCAGGACCGGGTGCGAAGCCGGACCTCCGATCAACTCCACTCCACTGGTGCTCAGCCCGGCAAGCATTGCGTTCAGGTCGCGGTCGAATTCGTTCTCGAAGCGGTTGGCCGCGACCCGGTAGTCGGTCAGCTGCGGTGCGAGCGCCGCACGAAGCTCGGGCCGTCCGACCTTTGGAAAGGCCGCCATGTCCTCGCCAAATACGTATTCACGCGAATCGTTGACCCAGGCGACGAAGCGGTCTCCGGCCGCCCCACGCATCGCCTCGAACTGGTCGGCGAGGACCGGAGTCACGCCGATGGTGACGGCATGTCCGCGCACCACGTCGGCGACGCGCAAGTAGCTCGCAGCGACGACCTCCCACAACCACTGCTCGCCAAAGGGCCAGACACCATGACCCTCGACATAGGGCATATGACTGTGCAGCACGATCGCCAGGCGGCCGACCGGTTTGCGCTCAGACATGGTCGCTCAGGCCCGCGGCCCGGAGCAGACGGCCACGAAGTCGAGCGCCTTGACGAGCGAGCCGTCAGACTCGCCGCGCCTGAGCACAAAGTCGTGCTCGCTGATCGCCGGGGTGAAGCGGTCGTAGAAAAGCTTGCTGATACGCAGCCCCTTGTGGATGCGGTCCCAGCCACCGTGGCGGATCAACAATTCGTGAACGCGCAATTTGCGCGCGTGGAACACGCCGTAGATCGTGACATCGGTGAAGACTTCTTGGCAGAGCTCGCGGAACTCGCCGGGCTTGTATTCCTTGACGTGCCACGGATTGCCGGACTTCTCGGCACCTTCCGGCGCAAGCGTGAGGAGATTGGGCGTGGAGACGTAGACCTTGCCGCCCGGCGTGAGCAGCGACGCGAAGTGGCGCAGCACGGCGGCCGGGTCCTGAACATGCTCGATCGTCTGCAAAAAGGACACGGTGTCAACTTTTTCGGCCGGGCGATACGTCTCGATCAGGTCGCGCACGATTTCGATTCGGTCGCTCCCGTACCTGGCCTGCGCGTGCTCGAACGCCTCGGGATTGGCGTCAACACCTGTGACGTGAGTGGCGCTCTGCGCGAGCACGGCCGTGCCGTAGCCCTCGCCACAGGCCATGTCGACGACGCTCTTACCGCCGACGCGGCGGGCAATCCAGTCGTAGACCACGAGGTGCCTGCGGTACCAGTAGTTCTCTTCGGGCAGGTCAGGGAGAGTGCGTTCGCCGGTCAGTTCCAGCGGGGGTACACCATCTGGCTGATTCTGCTGTACGTATTTTTCGATTACTTCGGCCATCGGCGCCGCACTATAGTTGCGCCCCCCATGACCCTTACAGCAGATCAGATAAAAGACGCGAACATCTCCTACCACGACGCGGCGGCCGACGAGTACGACGCCAAGTGGGGGATCGACTACGGCGACCTCGGCAAGACTCAGGTCGCCCTGAAGACCAACAAGGTCCTCGGAAAGGGCGCACACTTCGCGCGCGCACTCGAGATCGGCTCGGGTACCGGCTACCTGTCGCTGAACATGATGCAGAACGGTGTGATCGACGAAGTCGTCTGCACCGACATCTCGCAGGGCATGCTGGACTGTGTCGAGAGTTCCGCTGAACGGCTCGGGTTCTCGAACCGCGTCACGACCTTCCACACGGAGGCCGAAGGCTTCCCCTACGAGGACGAGTCCTTCGACCTGGTCTTCGGGCACGCGATTCTCCACCATCTTCCCGACCTCCAGGAATCGTTCAACGAGTTCTACCGCCTGCTCAAGCCCGGCGGAATGATCTTCTTCGCCGGCGAGCCCTCCGAGCGCGGCGACAGGATCGCCCGCTACCCGAAGCAGGTCGGACACCACCTTTCACCGATCTGGCGCAGGGCGCTGAATGTCGGTCAGCTCTCGCAGCGCGAGGCCGAGGCGGTCGCCGCGGGCGAGCGCACGCAGGAGTACATCGACGGCCACTCGGTCGAGCACCTGGTCGACGTTCACGCCTTCAAGCCCGGCGATCTTTCTGGTTTTGCGAAGACTGCGGGCTTCGGCGAAGTCGATGTGATCGGCGAAGAGTTGACGGCGAACTGGTTCGGCTGGTTCAACCGCGCGCTCGAAGCCGACGGCATTCCCGAGGACATCCCGTGGAGCTGGCGTCAATACGCCTACCGCGGGTACCTGGGATTCCAGAAGTTCGACCGCGCAGCGCTTGAAGGCCGCCTGCCGGCGAGCATCTTCTACAACCTGATGATCGGCGCCGTCAAACCCTGACGGCTACGCCGGCCCGAAGTCAGTCGGCAGGCCCTTTGCGGCCCAGTCGGCGATTCCGCCGTCCATCGTGAGTGCCCGGGTCTGCGGGTACACCGCTTCATACATCGACGCGGCGAGCTGCGAGCGGTTGCCGTGGGCACATTGGAAGATCACCAGCGGTGCCTCGTCGATCATCTGCGGGTCGCCTTCAAACTCTGACAGCGGCACGAGCGTCGCCCCCGCGATCCGCATCTCGTCCCACTCGTAGTCCTCGCGGCAGTCGATCAGCAGGGCGTCCTCTTCATCGATCAGGCGCTTGGCTTCCTTGACGTCTACGTGTTCCATGTTCGCGAGGTTAGCCAGCGAGGCGATCGATCGCGGCCCCGAAGAACGCGTTCTCCTCGTCGGTGCCGCAGGTCACGCGGAATGCACCTGGCGCGCCGAATCCCGAGAGCTCGCGCACCGCAACCCCGAGCCTCAGCAACTCACGCTCGACGTCAGCGCCGGTGCCTCGTCCGCCGACCTCGGCGAAGACGAAGTTCGCCCGCGAAGCAAGTGGCTTGTGACCGGCGAGCGAGATGTATTTGAGAATCTGCGTGCGCGCCAGCTTGACGTTTCGAGCGCGGTCCCAGACCTCGGCCTGCGAGTCGAGCGACGCCAACGCCGCGCGCTGCGCAAGCGCGTTGACATTGAAGATGCTGCGCATGCGATCGACTGCGGCGGTCACCTCGGGTGAGCCGAAGCCGTATCCGATCCGCAGTCCGGCCAGCCCATAGATCTTGCTGAACGTGCGCAGGACAAGCAGGTTGGAGGCGCCCTCGCGAATCAGTTGCGGACCTTCGGGCTCGTCGTCGCCCGAGGCGTACTCGGCGTAGGCCTCGTCGAGCACACAGAGCACGTGCGGCGGGAGCGATGCGATGAAATCGCGGACCACTTCACGTGGGGCGAGCTGACCGGTCGGGTTGTTCGGGTTGCAGATGAAGACGATCCGCGTGGACGGGAAGATCGCTTCGTGCAACGCCTCGAAGTCGATCTGCCAGTCCTCGGTGAGATTGACCGGCCGCGCCTCTGCGCCGGTGGTCGCGCAGGCCGCCACGTAGGTCGGGAACGACGGCCAGGCGAAGATTCCGTTGTCGCCGGTCTCGAGCACGCTCATCGCCGCGAGCCGGATCAGCTCGTCGGCGCCGTTGCCGAGGACCACATGCTCGGGCGAAAGCCCGTTCAGTGCCGCGATCTTTGCGCGCAGCTCGGGCGCCGCGGAGTCCGGGTAGCGGCGCAGTTCGTCCAGATCGAGATCCTCGGAAAGTGCTGCGCGCGCGGCCGGAACCGGGCCGTAGGCGCCTTCGTTCGAGGCGAGTTTGTGGATCTTTGCAATCCCCAACTCGCTCTGAAGGCGTTCGACCGGGGCCTGCGCCACGTATGGCTTGAGCTCGTGTACGTAGTCCTTGAACGGCACGCACTCAACCTAGCGACCGGCCCCGTCGCCGCACCGGTCGCTCAGCGCGAACCGACGCGACGGAAGGCCCAGCCGACCATCGGCACGGCTACGGCAAGGATCCCGAGGCTCCAGAGCACCGATGCCGCTATCGAACCGTCGGCCGGGAGATCGGTGGTCAGCGAACGAACCGCGTCGACAACCTGACTGACAGGCTGGTTCTCGGCGAACTCCTGAAGGCCGGCCGGCATTGTGCTCGGCTCGACGAACGCCGAGCTGACAAAGGTCAGCGGAAGGATGATGATGAATGAGAGTTGCTGCAACGCCTCGACGTTGGGCACGAAGATCGCCATCAGCGCCCCGACCCACGAGATGGCGAAGCTGAAGAGCAGCAGAATGCCCACCGCTGCCGCGTACTCGGTCGGCGTGCCTTCAGGTCGATAGCCGACGATCACGCCGACGACGACCATGATGAACAGCGTCAGAACTGCGCGCAGGCAGTCTGCAAACGTGCGACCGATGACGATTGCGGGCCGGGACATCGGCAGCGTGAAGAAGCGTTCGACGATGCCCTGGGAGAGGTCATAGGCCAGTGAAATTGCGGTGGTGAGCGCGCCGAATGCGATCGCCTGAACGAAGATGCCGGCCATCAGGTAGTTCACGTAGCTTGTACCGGCGACCTCGATCGCACCGCCGAAGACGTAGCGGAACATCAGTACGAACATGATCGGCGAGACGGTTACGCCGACGAGGATCTCCGGGCTGCGGAACGTGTGCGTCACAGATCGACGGAAGAGCAGCATTGTGTCGCCGAAGATGTGGCTCATGACTCTTCCGCCTCTTCGACGTCGGTCGCAACATGCTCGCCGGTGAGGTTGAGGAAGACGTCGTCAAGGGTCGGGCGGTGCACGAAGACCTCTTCGATCTTGACATCCTCAAACTCCAGCGAATCGATCAGGCGCGCGACCTGTGCGGCACCCTCGGTCAGCGCCACGGTGATCCGGTGCTCACGCTCGTCCCGACCGACGATTTCAACGCTCTGCGCCTCGAGCTTGAGCGCCGCACGATCCAACGCGTCGGTGCCGGAGACCTTGAACTCCAGGCGCTGGCCGCCCACCTGGTCCTTCAGTTCGTCCGAGGTCCCGCGGGCGATCACCTTGCCGTGGTCGATGACGACGATCTCGTCGGCCAGCTGATCTGCCTCATCGAGATATTGCGTCGTGAGCAGAACCGTCGTCCCGGCGTCGACGAGTTCTTCGATCTTTTCCCACATGCCGATGCGGCTGCGCGGGTCCAGCCCCGTCGTGGGCTCATCCAGAAATAGGATCTCGGGCTCGGCGATCATGCTGGCAGCGAGGTCGAGGCGACGGCGCATCCCGCCCGAGTACGTGCCGGCGTTGCGATCGGCGGCGTCAGCAAGGTCGAAGCGTTTGAGCAGCGTCTCGGCGCGCGACTGCGCCTCTGCCTTGGCGAGCTTTGCCAGGCGGGCGATCATGACGAGGTTTTCGCGTCCAGTCAGCAGCTCGTCAACTGCGGTGTCCTGTCCGGTCAGGCCGATCTTGCTGCGGACGGCGTTCGGGTCGGAGGCAAGATCGACCTCGCCGACGCTCGCGGACCCCTCGTCGATCTTCAGCAGCGTGGTCAGCATCCGCACGACCGTCGTCTTGCCCGCGCCGTTGGGCCCGAGCAGCGCCGTGACGGTGCCGCGGCGAACCTCGAGGTCCACGCCGATCACGGCCTTTGTGTCGCCGAATGATTTGGTCAGGCCGGTTGCCCGGATGGCGACTTCACGTGGATCAAATTCAGACATGGAGGTCGGATGATACGAATGCGGACGGTCCGAGGATCACACGAGAACGAAAGCGCCTCCGCGGCGCGGGTCGCCGCCGCCGGCCAGCTCGCCTCCGTGGTCGCGCCCGACCGCCTGACAGCCACCAAAGAACAGGTTGGTCCGGTCCCACTGGGCGACGGGCGTGCCAGCTTTCTGGATCGCTTCGAGCGCGAGTTCGTCGATTCCCGGCTCGGCCTGGACGATGCCGTCCTCGAAGTGAACCCGCGGCGCCCTGACCGCGTCGTCGATGCTCATGCCCCGGTCGATGACATTCACGACGGTCTGGAGCACGGCCGACCGGATGCGGTTGGAACCTGCCGACCCGAGGACGATGCGCGGAGCGCCTTCTTCGAGCACGACGGTCGGAGACATCATCGAACTGACTCGCTCGCCGCCCCGGTTGTTCTCCACGCCCAAGGGGTTGAGATCGATCTCGCCGAGCATGTTGTTGAGTGAGATCCCGGTGCCGGGGACGATCACGCCGCTGCAAGAGCCGTTTGAACAGGTGCAGGAGACCGCGAGGCCCGACGCGTCCAACACTGAGATGTGCGTGGTGGAACCAAGGCGGCTTTCAGGCCACGCTCCGCCGCCGCGCACGGCGTCCTGCTCACCGGTCAACCAGTTGTCGCCGGCGGCCAGAAACTCGTCCCAGAAGCCTGCCCGCCAGAGGCCTTCGACGAATTCGCGGTCGCGGCCGCGGTTGGCAAAGTCCATCGCGGCGACGAGCTCGCGCGGAGTGACCTGACTGCCCCGACCAAGGTGCACAAGGCTGTCGGCGATCAGCAGGCCACCCGACGACGGTGGCGGGTTGGTGATCACGCGGTGGCCGCGATAGCTCGTCTCGCCGGGCGTGCGGTCGATCACCGCGTAGCGCGCAAGATCTTCGGGCGTGATCGTGCCGCCGTTGTCGGTCACAAACTGCGAGACCTGCTGGGCGACCTCGCCGGTGTAAAAGGGATCTGGGCCGTCCTGCGCCAGTCGTTCGATCGCCTCGCCGAACTCGGGCAGCTTCAGCAGCTCGCCGACCTGAGGCATGTTGCCGTCGGGCGCGTAAACGGCTCGGCCCTCCGGCCAGGCCATCAGGATCGGGGCGAGGATCCGATAGAGAAACGCATGGACTTCGCTGGTCGGCACGCCAGCCCGGCTCAGCTCGACCGCGGGCTTTGCGAGCTCGGTCATCGGCATCGTCCCGAAACGGTCAAGTGCGCTCCAGAGACCTGCAGCCGTTCCGTACACGCCGCAGGTGGCCGCGCCGCCGTTGAACTGCTGGAGTGCCCCGTCGAAATCGACCATGAACTCGATCTGTGCCGCAGCCGGAGCAACTGTCTGCGGTGAACTGACGAAGAAGTCGAGCAGGTGCGAGTCGCCGGAGGGCGTGTGGATGAGCATGAATCCGCCGGCCCCGAGGCCGGTCAGCGGCGATTCTGCGATGAACGACGTGAGCATTGCCGCCACGGCTGCGTCGACGGCGTTTCCGCCCTCGCGCAGCGCCATGGCGCCGGCCTCGGCGGTCAGTGGGTGTCCTGCGGCGATCGCTCCGCGCGCAACGATCACGTGCTCACCCCCGGGCTGTCCACTGCCAGGCCCATCGTCGCGGCCGCCTCGATCATCTTCTTGTCGTAACTGATCAGAATGTCGGCTTCGGCGAGCGTCGCCGTCGCGCAGTGGATTGCATCAAGGCTGCGGATCGTGGGCGCTCCGATTCGACGTGCGACAGACACGACGTCATACGAGATCGGGAACCCCGCGATCCCGCTCAATGCTTCTGCCTCCAGGTCGCCACGCGCGCCATCGGTGCCTTCGGCGAATCTTCGTTGCAGCGAGCGCGACACCTCGATCCACCCGAGCGTCGAGGTGAGCAGCTCATTCGCCCCAAATTCCAGCGCTTCAACGCTTTTGCGAAGCGCGCGTGAGTGATCCTCGAGAATCACGCGCTTGAGCAGCGCACTTGAATCGAGGTAGACGAGCAACGATCAGGCCCGTCAGACCCGGTCTTCACGGTCGAGGAGATCAAGCGAAGTCATGCCCTCGGGCATGATGATCATCTCGGATTCAGGAATTGTTCTGAACGGCGTCTTCGGTGGAATCAGCTGATCCCGCCATGATGGCTCGCGTTCGGGAGGCGTCGTGGCCGACGGAGGCGCGAGGTATGCGTCCACCGCCGTGCGGATGACATCCTGCTGCGAACGGCCGGTGCGCTCGGCCTCGGCCTTCACTGCGGCCGCTGCCTGCTTGCTGAGTCTCAGATTCGTGGCCATCTGGCCATGGTACCGAATTGGTACCACGCGTGCGGACTCAGCCGCGCGGCACGAACTCCGGCACATCCATGTCGCTGAGCGCGGTTCCGCTGTCCCGGCCGCCACGTGTTACGCGCGGTTCGCGGTCTGCGCGGGTGGCTTCGATCAGCGCGCTCTGTCGGACGCCACCGGCGGCGACAGCGCCGCGAACGGTCTGCTGACGGTGGTCGCCGTAACGCGTGGCGATGACCGTGATCCACACCTGGTCGGTGAGATTCGGGTCGACCATTGCGCCGAAGATGATGTTGGCCTCGGGGTGGGCGGCCTCCTGGACGATCTGGGCGGCTTCGTTGACCTCCCAGAGCGAGAGGTCCGGGCCACCGGTGATCGACAGAAGAATCGCGCGTGCGCCCTCGATGCTCGTCTCGAGCAGCGGCGAGCTGACGGCCTGATTTGCCGCGTCGGTGCTGCGGGTGTCTGCAGAGCCGGTGCCCATGCCGATGCCCAGCAGCGCCTGCCCGGCGTCGGACATGATCGTGCGAACGTCGGCGAAGTCGATGTTGATCAGGCCGGCGAGCGTGACCAGGTCACTGATGCCCTGGACGCCCTGGCGCAGGACATCGTCGGCGACGCCGAAGGCTTCGACCATCGAGGTGTCCTTGTCAAGGATTGCCAGCAGCCTGTCGTTCGGGACGACGATCAGCGTGTCGACCTCTTCGGCGAGTGCTTCGACGCCCAGTGTTGCAGCGCCCTTGCGGCGCGTGCCCTCGAATCCGAACGGCGTGGTCACGATGCCGACGGTCAGCGCGTCAACCTCGCGGGCAATGCGCGCAACGATCGGTGCGGCGCCCGTTCCGGTGCCGCCACCGGCTCCGGCCGTGATGAAGATCATGTCGCTGCCCTTGAGCACGCGCTTGATCGCGTCGTAGTCGCCGACTGCGGCGCGGGCGCCCTGCTCGGGGTCTGCGCCGGCACCGAGGCCGCGCGTGATGTCTGCGCCGATGTGCAGCTTGACGTCTGCGGAGCTGCCCTGCAGAGACTGCATGTCGGTGTTGATCGCGATGAACTCGACGCCGGTGACGCCGGCCTCGATCATACGGTCGACGGCGTTGACGCCGGCGCCGCCGACGCCGACAACACGAAGAACGGGTGTGATGACGCCCTGCGGGTGCGAGCTGAATGCCGGACCGTTCGCGTCGGGGATGCTGCGGCCGTAGTGGGCGGGCGGCGGCTCGTCGGTGTTGCCGTCGATGATTGACGACGGGACGTGCATGTCAAAGACTTTCTTCAGGCGCTCCTTTGCGGGAACGTCGCTGGAGGTGGTGTTGGCCTCGCGCTCGGCGTTGGTCGACTCGCCGTAGGAGGCGGCCGGCGTGCGCGGTGCGGGGGCTTCCGCCACCGGCTCCGGCGCGGGCGGCGCCGCTTCAGGCTCGGGGGCGGCCGCCGCTTCAGGCGCCTCATCCGGCTCGGTCTTGCGGAACAGCGATGCCAGCGGTCCTTCACGCATGCTTGCGCGCTTGTTCACAACCTTGTCGGGGTTGGGCTTGTTCTGATCTTCGTGAGGTCCGTCATTACTTGCCATTTGCGATGACCTCCTTGGCCAGATCTCTGTAGGACTGAGCAGCGATGCCGTCGGGGTCGTATTTCAAGACCGACATTCCCTTGACGGGAGCCTCGGCGAAGCGAATCGTCTTCTTGATACGAGAAGCAAAAACGCGGTCCCCGAAGTTCTCCTCCAACAACTCGATCGCCTCCTTGGCGTGGAGGGTCCGCGAGTCCACCAGAGTGGGCAGAATGCCTTCGATGTCGACATCCGGATTCAGGTTCTCCCGGATCATCTCAAGCGTGTTCTGCAGCTGGATGAGACCCCTCATTGAGAGGTACTCACACTGTACGGGAACAATAACTTTGTCAGCGGCGGTGA
>JAEMRJ010000136.1 GCA_016463365.1 Thermoleophilaceae bacterium
CTTCGGCGACGGATGCAGTTGCATCCGCGCGGCGCTTCTCCAGCGCCGCCAGAACTTCGGGCCTCGTGCCTCCGACGATCGATGCGGCGAGCAGCGCCGCGTTGGTTGCGCCTGCCGAGCCGATCGCGAGCGTGCCGACTGGAATGCCTGCGGGCATCTGCGCGATTGAAAGGAGTGAGTCGATTCCAGAGAGCGCGCGCGACTGCACCGGTACGCCGAGTACGGGCAGTGAAGTCTTGGCCGCGACCATCCCGGGAAGGTGGGCTGCGCCACCGGCGCCGGCGATGATCACCTGAAGGCCGCGCTCGCGCGCAGAGTCTGCGTATTCGAAGAGGCGGTCGGGCGTGCGGTGCGCCGAGACGATCTTGACCTCGTGTTCGATGCCGAGTTCTTCGAGCACCGCGGTCGCTGCGGACATCGTCTCCCAGTCGGACTGAGAGCCCATGATCACGCCGACGAGCGGCGAGTCGGAGCCAATTTCAGAGGTTTCGGCAGGGTTCGTCACGCTTGGCCGCAAGATAACATGGGTCGCATGAATCTCAAGAACTTTTCGCTGCTCGCCCTGGTCGCCGCATTTGCCGTCGCTTTCGCCGGCTGCGCGCAGGACAGCACGGACATCACGAATGAAAACCCGGCGATGCAGGAAGCGATCGCAAAGGGTGAGGGCGTATCTGCGGCGGCGGGAGCCACTCAGAGCGAGGGCACCAACACGACCCGCAGCGAGCCCAAGGGCGGCACGGACGGCACGAAGGTCGCGCTCAGCGCTGACCCGTCGGGTGCGCTGAAGTACAACAAGACGCAACTGAACGCGAACGCCGGCGACATCACGATCGCCTTCACGAACAAGTCGACCACGACGCACGACGTCGTCGTCACGGGCGAAGGCGACAAAGAGCTCGGCGCGACCAAGCAGATCACCGAGAGCAGCGACACCGCTGAACTCAAGAGCGTCAAAGCCGGCGACTACACCTTCTTCTGCTCGTTGCCAGGTCACGAACAGGCCGGCATGAAGGGCACGCTCACCGTCCGGTGACAGACCTTCTCGCTGCCTGTTACCGCAATCTCGATCCATATGTGCGCGCTTTCGGGCGCGTGCCTGGATCGAAGGTGATCGAGCACGACGGCGGGGTTTCGAGCGTTGTACCGGCGATCCCGCACGCCTCGCTTTTCAATTCGACGATGTATGACCGCGATCGTCCGGAGACGCTCGACGCCGCATTGACGAACGTCGAGCCCGAGTACACCGAGGCTGGCGTGAAGGCTTGGGGCGCCTGGATACTTGATGGCGACGGCCCGGCTCAGCGGATCGCAACCGAACATGGGATGAAGCTCGATTCCACGCCACGCGCGATGGGCGCGGCGCTCTCGGCGATTGATCTCACCGCCGACGACTCGGCGGTGAGCGAGCGCTGGGACATGCCCGCGGCGGCAAAGCTGAACGAACTCGCCTATCCGGTCCCGCAGGGGATATTCGAGCCGCTCGGCGGGATCGATCAACCCGAAGGCGCGCGCTGCTTCATTGCCAGTTCCGATGGCCGCGCCGCCGCTTCGGTCGTCACGTATCCAAACGGCGAGGACTGCGCCGTCTTCTGGGTCGCGGCAGATCCGGTGTTTCAGGGCCAGGGGTTTGCCAAAGCTGCGATGACTGCTGCTCTGAAGACGGCTGTTGACGACGGCTTCAAGACAACCACGCTCCAGGCCTCCAAAGCCGGCGCGCCGCTTTACCTACGTCTTGGCTACGACGACCTGGGCCGAAGCGTGAATCTGTGGGAGCGGCGACTTAAATGAAAAGAGCGGCTGCTCAGGCCGCTCTTTTCGGTGCTTCTCGTTCCCATCACACACATCGAGGGGGAAGGAAATGATGTGTGTGTTCGCTCGGTATGAAAATCATTATGCGCCCTGCTCATTCATTCCGCATATGGCGCGCATTAATGGTTTGTTAGCGGGTAAGTTCGACTGAGCATGTGTGGTCGCTACAAACTCCAGGACCCCGAGTGGGTCGAGGCCGATTTCAGCACTCAGTTCCCGACGCTTTCGGACTCGGTGCGCCGGCCGCGCTTCAACGTTGCGCCTGGTCAGCTCGTGCTTGCGATCACGCGCGGCGAGGGCGGTCGCGCGCTTGAAGAGATGGACTGGGGGATCGAAGCGCCGTGGAAGGGCGGGCCGCCGCAGATCATCAACGCGCGCGGCGAGAAGCTGCCCGAGAGTCGGTTCTGGAAGCCGATGCTTGAGAAGCGCCGTTGTGCGATTCCCGCTGACGGCTTTTACGAGTGGAAGGCACCGGTCGAGAGCGGTGGCAAGAAGCAGCCGTTTCTGTTCACGCGCAACGAGGGCAAGCCGTTCTGGTTTGCGGGCGTTTACGCCAAGTCCCGAAGCGAAGAACCAAAGGCCGAGAACCAGTGCGCGATCATCACGGTCGATCCCAACGAACTGGTCGAGGGCATCCACAATCGCATGCCGGCGATGTTGAATGCTGAAGACCTTGCCGTGTGGCTTGAGGGCGACGCCGAGGATGCCTTCACGGCGCTCCAGCCTTTCCCGTCCGTCGAAATGCACGCGCTTGCGATTGGCCGCGCGGTCGGAAATCCGCGCAACGAAGGTCCAGAGCTGATCGAACCCGCAGAACCAGAGGGCCCGGCCCAGGCACAGCTAATCTGAGGCGCGATGATCGATCCAACAAAAACAGCGCTCGGAACCTGGAGCGGCGGCAAGTTCATGCACTTCGGTGAAGAGCTCCCGCACGATCGGCTCGTTGACCTCCTGCGTCCGGGCAACGGCATCGACACGCTCCTGACCGCAGACGCCTACGGAACCGGCGCGGCCGATGAGCTGACAGGCGAGGCAGTCTCTGGACTGCCGCGAGAGAGCTACTCGTTGGTCGGCGCAGTCGGGCACGATTTCTACAAGGGCGAGCGCCATGGCGCCAAGGGTTTTCAGCGCTTCACCGACCCGCTGCTGCGCGGCGAAGACGAGTACGCCGACTACCTGCGCATGGCCACCGAGAAGAGCCTCGAGCGCATCGGCGTCGATCAGTTCGACCTTCTGATGCTGCACAACCCCGACCGCACCGGCTACACCAGCCAGGCCGTCTGGGACGGAATGTCGGCGCTGAAAGAAACCGGACTGACGCGTTTGATCGGCGTCGCCCCCGGCCCGGCCAACGGCTTCACGCTCGACATCATCGACTGCTTTGAGCGCTTCGGCGACGTGATCGACTGGAGCATGATCATCCTCAATCCCTTTGAGCCCTGGCCCGGCGAGTTGGTCCTGCCGGCAGCAGAGAAGTACGACGTCAAGCTGATCACGCGCGTCACTGACTTCGGCGGGATCTTCCACGACGACGTCAAGCCCGGCCACCAGTTTGCAGATTGGGACCACCGCAAGTTCCGTCCCGACGGCTGGGTCGAGCAAGGCAATGAAAAGCTCAATGCCGCGCGTCCGATCGCCGAGAAGCACGGACTGACCGCTTTGCAGCTGGCCTGCTGGTGGAACCTCGCGCACCACGCTGTCGAGTCAGTCGTCCCGACTCTTATCCAGGAGCTCGACTCCGAGAAGAGCGCCGAGGACAAGCGCGCAGAACTCGCGGCAGTTACCGGCGAGAACCCGCTGAGCGCCGAGGACGTCGCCGCCCTGCGCGAGATCGGCGACAACAAGAACTGCATGGCTCTGAAGGGCGGATCGCCCGACAATTCCGGCGAGGTCGTGGCCGACAGCTGGCCGCTCGATCAGCCGCTGCGCGATCTTGCTTCGCGCTGGCAGATCGAGCCCGAGCGCGAGCTCGTCCAGAACCACTAGCTACAAGCTCTCAAGTGCCGCAGGCGCGGTGACGATCACTCTTTTATGGCTCGCCTGCATCGCCCACTTTCCTGCGCGCTGATCGCGCTCGTCGCCGTGCTCGCTTTCTCCGGCTGCGACTGGAAGGGCGAGGGCAAGGGCGTAGCCGCAGCGATCATCGCCAGCTCAACCGTGAAGACCCGCGCGTTCACCGGCTCGATGACGATGGACATGAGCAAGATGCAGGGAGCTACCGCCGCGACCGGCGCAAGCGCGACCAACCCCGGCAAGGTCGAGATGACATTCAGCGGCGCGATCGACGACACCGACCCGGCCAACCCGAAGATGGCGATGAAGATGTCTGCCGCGGGCGCGGACACTTCGATGGTCGCCCCGGGAGACGGCAAGTTCTACATCACCTCCGGCGGCAAGAGCTACTACGTGCCGATCGACCCGGCCTCAACCCAGAAGCAGACGATCGACCCGCAGAAGATTTATGTGGCGCTCGGCGAGGCAGTCGGAAACTTCCAGAAGTCGCCGCCGATCACGAACGCTCAGGGCAAGCAGGTGGACACGACGACGGCGACCGTCAGCAAGAAGAAGCTTTGCGGGCCGGTGCTCGACGCATTCGGCGAGGCGATGAACCAGTCGTCTGGCTTGACAAGCGGCCTCGGCGGGAGCGGTAGCTCTGGCAGCACGAACTCGCTGGGCAAAGACGGCAAGAAGATGATGCAGTCGTTCTGCCAGACGATGCTGAAGGAAGATCCGCGCGTGTGGTTTGGGATCGATGGCGGCAAGTTGACCGACGTGGCGCTCACGGCCGAGCTGACGATTCCGTTCGCCGGCCCGATGGGCATCGAGGTTCAGTACCACGAGTACAACCAGGACCAGCCCCAGACTGGCTTTGATGCTCCTGCAGGCGCGACCCCGATGGACAGTTCGGGTATGCCCGCGCCAAGCTCGAGCAGTTAGTTCATGCCGTAGATTGAGGCGGTGCCGCTCCGCCTGAACACCGCCAAGGGCAAGTGGGTCGTCGCGGCGACCGTGCTCGGCTCGTCGTTGGTGTTCCTCGACGGAACCGTGGTGAACGTCGCGTTGCCGACGATCGGCAGTGAATTCGACGCGGGCATCACTGAGCTGCAGTGGGTCCTCAACAGCTATCTGCTTGCGCTAGCCGCGTTGATTCTGCTCGGTGGATCGCTTGGGGACCGGTTTGGACGCAAGCGCATATTCATCATCGGGGCAGTCTGGTTCACCGTTGCGTCAGTTCTTTGCGGGCTGGCGCCGAACGTCGAATGGCTGATCGCGGGTCGAGCACTGCAGGGCGTCGGCGGCGCGCTGCTCGCTCCGGGCAGCCTCGCGATTCTCGAGGCGAGCTTTGCGCGCGAGGATCGCGGGCGGGCCATTGGGATCTGGTCGGGCCTCGCCGGCGTCTCGATCGCGATCGGGCCGCCGCTTGGCGGCTATTTGATCGACGCGGTCAGTTGGCGCGCAGTGTTCTTTCTGAACATCCCGCTGGGGATCGCCGTCGTGTTGGTGTCGCTGCGGCACATTCCCGAGTCGCGCGACGAATCACTTGTCGGCGAAATCGACTACGCCGGTGCTGGTCTTGCAGTCCTTGCGCTCGGCGGGATCTCCTGGGCGCTGATCGAAGGCCCCGGGCGAGGGTTCGGCGCGCCCGAGGGAGTCGCCGCCCTCGCCGCCGGCCTGGTCGCCACCGCGC
>JAEMRJ010000137.1 GCA_016463365.1 Thermoleophilaceae bacterium
GCTGGGGGCCGAGCGGTCGCAGGTTCAAATCCTGTCTCCCCGATTTGTTCGAAATCATGACCATCCATTACGTGCGCAAGCGCGCGGTGCCGTTGACCCCCGCTGGGGGCCGAGCGGTCGCAGGTTCAAATCCTGTCTCCCCGATTTGACGGATATAGCCCGATCCAATGGTTTCTTGACGGTCGAACAGCGACGTGCCGTCGGGCGCACCGCGCGCAAGCGTGTGCCGCGGTCGTCGCTTGCCGCTTTCGAGCCGCTTGACGACATGCGCGATCCGGTCGCCCTGCTCCAGATGGACGACGAAGGCCGACTCGAAGACCTCGTTCCGATCCGTTACGGCCGCATGCTCACGTCACCGTTCGCGTTTTATCGCGGCGCGGCGTCGCTGATGGCAAACGACCTCGCCCGCAAAGAGCACACTGACCTGTTCGCGCAGCTGTGCGGCGATGCGCACCTCTCGAACTTTGGTCTCTTTGCTGCGCCCGACCGGCGACTCGTATTTGACTGCAACGACTTCGACGAGACGCTCCCCGGTCCCTGGGAATGGGACATCAAGCGACTCGCGGCCAGCACTGTGATCGCAGGCCGGTCGATCGGTGCCACCGAAGCACAGTCGCACGCAGCAGTGGTTTCGCTCTGCGGTGCCTACCGCGATCGGATTCGTGAGCTGGCTGACATGAGCAACCTTGAGGTCTGGCACCAGCGACTCGAGGTGGACCGCCTGCTCGAGCTTCTCAAGGCGAACGCACGGACCGCCTCAGCCAAGCGCGTCACCAAACTCGCAGACAAGGCCTACACACGGGACAGCATCCGCGAGTTCACGAAGCTCACCGAGGTCGTCGACGGCAAGCTGCGCATCGCTGCCGCGCCGCCGATCATCGTGCCGGTAGAAGATGTCGCCAAACACTTCGACATCGATATTTCTGAGGAGTACGTCGAGAACTTCCTAAGAACGGTGATCGACTCATACAAAGAGCGTCTGCTCACCGATCGCAAGCGGCTGCTCGATCAGTACGAACTTGTGCATCTGGCAAGGAAGATCGTCGGCGTCGGCAGCGTCGGCACGCGCGTCTGGATCGTGCTGCTGATCGGCCGCGACACAGGAGACCCACTCTTCCTGCAGATCAAAGAGGCAGGTCCGTCTGTCTACGAACGCTATCTCGGCAGGAGCGACTACGAGTTTGCGGGCCAGCGTGTGATTGCCGGTCAGCGACTGATGCAGGGTGCGTCAGATCCGCTGCTCGGTTGGGACAACTTCACGACCCCGGACGGCATCGAGCGCGAGTTCTACGTGCGACAGCTCAAAGACTGGAAGGGCTCAGCCAAGATCGAGAAATTCTCTCCGGAGTCGCTCGCCGAGTACGCATCGCTCTGCGCCCGAGTTCTCGCGCGGGCCCACGCGCGCTCGGGGGATCGCATCGCGATCGCCTCATACATCGGCAAGGGCGATGCCCTGGGTCACGCGCTGGCAGACTTCTCGGCTGCCTACGCGGATCAGAACGACCGTGACTACGCTCGCATGCGCGAGGCCGTTGCGGACGGCAGGATTGTCGTCCGCGAGGGTGTCTGACCAACAACACTGTGACGACGGGAGTCGGATGCGCGCGATCAGAATGAACGTGACCGGTGGCGGTCCGGACGATGCCGTCGAAGAAGAGATTGCGGCACCAGAACCGAGCGATCACGGTCTGATCGTCGATGTCCGGTCCGCCGGCGTTTCTTTCCCGGATCTCCTGCTGAGCAAGGGCGAATACCAGATCAAGCCTGAGCCGCCTTTCACGCTCGGCTCGGAGGGTGCTGGTCGCGTTGCCCATGCGCCAGCCGGCAGCGGATTTGAAGTCGGGGATCGCGTTGCTTTTCTTTCGCTCGGGGCATATGCCGAGCAGGTCGTCACGGCCCCGCTGATGACCTTCAAGTTGCCGGATGCGCTCGACTACCACGAGGGCGCTGCGCTGATCATCAATTACCACACGGTTCTGTTCGCGCTGCGTGACCGCGGTCAGCTCAAGAACGGCGAGACGATTCTGATCCAGGGCGCGGCCGGAGGGGTGGGCACCGCGGCGATCCAGGTCGCCAAAGCGATGGGCGCGCGCGTGATCGCCGCAGTTTCATCGGACGAGAAGGCCGAGGTCGCGCTGGAGGCCGGCGCCGACGAGATCGTGTTTTCCGGTGGCGATGAGTGGCTGGGCCGCACCAGGGAAATGACCGAAGGGCGCGGCGTTGACGTGGTGCTCGATCCGGTCGGCGGCAAGCGCTTCATCGACAACCTGCGTGCCCTCGCCGAGGGCGGCCGTCTGCTGGTTGTCGGCTTTGCTGAAGGGTCAATCCCTGAGGTCAAGGTGAATCGTCTGCTGCTGCGAAACACTTCGGTGGTCGGGGTTGCCTGGGGCGCCTTCGTTGGCACCCGGCCGGAACTCGCCCATGAGATCGGCGAGACGGTCAACGCGATGGCCACGCGTGGCGAGATCAAGCCGATGATCGGCAGGGTCTTCAATTTCGAGGATGCGGCGGATGCACTGAAGCTGCTCGACGAACGCAAGGCGACCGGCAAGGTCGTACTCCAAATCTCCGAGGACGAATAGATGTCGCCAAAGCTGCTCAGCCGCCCACTCAAGGACGGCGCCAAGGCCCCAGACTTCACACTGCTGGACCAGGACGGGGCGGAAGTCAGCCTGTATGACCTCCTGAAGGAAGGCCCCGTCGTCGTGTTCTTCTACCCGCGCGCCTTCACGCCGGTCTGCACGGCAGAGGCCTGCGCGTTCCGCGACAGCTTTGAGGAGTTCGCCTCGGCCGGCGCGCGAATCGTCGGAATCAGCACCGACGGCGTCGAAAAGCAGAAGACTTTTCACACTAAGTACCAGCTGAGCTTTCCGGTGCTGAGCGACCCGAAGGGCGACGTCTACGGCGCCTTCGGCCTGCGCTCTTCGTCAAAGATCTGGCAGCTCAACGACCGCGTGACGTTCGTGATCGATCGCGAAGGAACAGTGCGCCACCACTCCAGTGGGGCGCTCGTTTCAGACCCGCATGTCCAGAAATCGCTCAAAGCGGTTCTCGCGCTCAAATAGACACACTCACTTGACGCGGCCCTGATCTGCGCCGATACTGGATCAGATGTCTCTCCCAGCCTTCGCCGGGGCAGCGGCAGTTGTAATTGTTGTCTGGGCGGTCTACACCTATAACTATTTGATCCATGCTCGTGCGAAGGTGCGCGAAGGATTCAGTGGCGTCGACGTGCAGCGCAGGCTCCGTCACGACCTCGTGCCAAACCTCTGCGAGGCGGTTCGCGGCAGCGTCGTCCACGAGAACGAAACCCTCCGTGCTGCTGCGGCTCGACGCAGCAAGGCAATCGCGGCCAGCCGACCCCAGGATGTCGAGGCGGCCGAGAATTCGCTGGCAGAAGGGCTTTCCCGGCTTCTGGCGCTCGCTGAGCGCTATCCGCAACTCAAATCCTCTGAGCAGTTCACCAAGCTCGCCGCCGAGCTGATTGCAACTGAGGATGAAATACAGGCCGCTCGCGCGATCTACAACGCAAACGTCGAGTTCTACAACACGCGCGCCCAGCGTCTGCCGACTTCATTGGTCGCGAGCTGGATGAAGCCAAGAAGCTTCAAGTATCTGCGACTCGAACCGATCGACGTCGCCAAGGCGGTCCCGCCGGTGGGAGTATTCGCAGCATGAGCTCCGACGGAAACGAGATCGGCTCGCGCATCGGCGCCCCGCTGCCGCCATCGATGGGACGCAGACGCCGCGCGGTCATGGTCGCCGGTCATCGCGCTCCGGCGACCGCAACTGTCACGCGCGGGAAGCACCTGCGAAGGCTGATCGGGGCGCGCAAATACATCTGGTCGCTCGCGCTGATCGGCGGCGGAGTGTTCCTGCTCGGCGCGTCGACCGGGAGGGTGCTCTATGCCGCAGTCCCGCCACTGGTGGTGCTGGCCGTGATCCTTGTGATGGTCTGGCGCGACGCGACGCGCCTGGCCGCACGTGACTTCTTCGCCGGGTACGCGCTTGACCACCGGTTCAATTTCAGCGAGCGGATGTCGCTGATGGAGACGACACCGTTGCTCGGGGCAGGCGACCGCCGGCGGTGCGAGAACTACATGGAGGGTCCGCTGGAAGACGTTGATGGCGTGGCGGTCGGTCTTGCGCACTACGTCTTTGAGACGCGCGAAGACAGGTCAGACCGCCGCAAGCGGCCGATCACTGTCTACTCGCCGCACGCCTACACGATTGCGGTGGTCGACCTGCCACGCGCGATGCGAGTTTTTCCGGGGGTGTTCCTGGGTCGACGCGGAGGGTTTTTCGGGCGCGATGAGTGGCTCGACAGACCGTCGCTGGTCCCGGTTGAGCTTGAGAGCTCCGAGCTCGCCAACAAGTACGAACTGCTCGTGCGAGACAACCAGGACCGAGGCAGACTGCTTGAGCTGTTCAAGCCGAGCTTTCAGATCTGGCTCGGAAACCGGCCCTTCCAGACCTACTTCGAGTACAGCGGCGGCACGCTGGTCACGTATGTGCCCAAGCGCCTGACTGCCGGCGAAGACCTTGACGCGATGCTCGCCGCCGCCAGCTGGATCGCTCGTCGGATCACGGCAGAGGGCGAGCCGCTGCATTCAGTGGAGGAGAGCCAGCCGCCACCGGTCCAGCTGCATGCATTCCCCGATCCGCCGCCGGCAACCAAGCCTCACGCCGAACCGACGCTACGCGCCGTGCCCGAGCCGGCGCAGGCACAGTCAAACCGCCAAATTTCTGTGCCGCCGCCCTCAGCGCGCTGAAGCAGCCTGGGTCGATGAAGCGCCCGGCTCGGCCGAGGCGCAGAAAATCAAACCGAATCGCTCGCCGTTCTCATTGTCGGAGACGAGCTGAGCGTCGTACTCGGCCTCAAAGCGCGCCGGATCGGTCAGCCTGCCGTTGTTGAGGTCGTTCAGGTAGCTGCGCTCAAGCTCGAGTCGGTAGGCCACGCCAGCAAGCCAGAGCGCGTACGCGTCGTTCGCCTCAGGCGCGGGTCCGAGGGCTCGGAGTGCCTGGTACTCGCGGTCGTGATTGTCCAGCTGAACCTGCATAGCCTCCTTGCTGTTAACGCCAGGGACCTGGGCAAGCTGAGCCTTCAGGACTCTGTCCTGGTGCCTGCATGCGTTGTCGGCCTGCACGACAAACGCAGTTCTGGCGGAGGAGACTTTGCCCGCGCGTGGCGAGACTGCAGAAGAATTCGCAACCCCCTTGCTGCCGACAAAGTGCGAGCCGATACCGGCAATCACAACCGAAGCGCAGACCACGACGACGAATCGCCTGAGCCCGGAGTAGTTCGGTGATTGCATTCAGGATGCATCGGAGACGGAGATCTCGCGCTTGAGCGAGCCAGCCCACTAACATCACCGCGTCTCACCACATGCGGATGTGGCGGAATTGGTAGACGCGCGGCGTTCAGGTCGCCGTGGGGGCAACC
>JAEMRJ010000138.1 GCA_016463365.1 Thermoleophilaceae bacterium
GAGAGCCAGCAGGGCCGCAACGTCGTCGTGGGCAGCTACGTCTACTCGATCGCGCTCGGAATGAGCGTGCGTGACGTGTCGGGCAAGGCGATCGCCAACCTCGCCACCGACGGCCTCAAGCACACCAAGCCGGTCTTCCACGGCGACACGCTCTACACGGAGTCAGAGGTCCTCGAGAAGGTCCCGTCGTCGACCAAAGACGACCGCGGCGTCGTCACTGTCCGCACTGACGTCTTCAACCAGCACAACGAGCTGGTGACCACGTTCCAGCGCAAGGTGCTCGTCCCCAAGCGGGGCGCCCAGCTCTGATTGTCTGCACGCCGGCCGCGCTCTGCGACCTGCAGTTGGCGGCCGGCGACTTTCAAATGCAAAACGTCTCTTGGATCACGCAGGTAGGTGCTGTTGAGCTGGCTGTCGGCGCGCTCTCCGGCTGGATCGTCTGGATGGCGACCGACACCGACTGGTTGAAGAAGATCGGCGTGCGTTCGCCGCGCCGCATCTTTCAGGCGCACCTGGATCTGATCATCATGGGCGTGATCCTGATCGCGGTCGGCACCGCTGCGCCGGACTTTCCGACGCCGTGGTCGGTGATTCTTGTGGTCGGCGCCTGGACCAACGCGTTGTTGTTTCTGCCTGCTGCCTGGAGTGACACGAAGCCCAAGGACCTGAAGGCGATCCTCGCCCAGGCCGTTTCGTTCACGTTGGTGAGCATCGGGACGGTGGCGTTCGCCGTCGAGCTGCTGACGGGCTAGCTGCGGCGTTCAGCGCCTTCTTCGACGTAGCTCTTGAAGTCCCGACCGTTGCGCTTGATCAGTTCCAACATCACGGGCTTCAGTACCGGGCCGAGCGCCTTTGTCAACAGGTTCAGCTTCAGATCCATCTCGGCGCACCACTCGGTGGAATCCTGATCAACAGCTTTGAAGGTGTTCGTGATCTCAAACGGAACCTGGGCGCCCTCGTAACGCGACTTCGAGAGCGAGGGCGCCTTGCGGTCAAGCAGCTTGACCGTCAGCTCCTGATTCATGCCGGCGTTGCGCACGGTCTGCAGGGACACGCCGTCTGAGATCTGCTCGTAGGAAATCAGGTTGCCCTGCCACTCGACCATCGCCTCGGTGTCTTCAAACACCGCCCAGACCTCTTCAATCGGGCGGTCGATCGTTTCTCGGTGCTCAGCTTTCAACGTAATCCTTGAAGTCGGAACCCATCTGCTTGGCCAGGTCGCCCATCGCGCTTTTCAGGACGGGCGTCAGGGCCTTCTGCAGCAGGCTCAGTTTGACCTCGATCTCAGCAGACCACTCGGTTGAATCGTCGTCGAGGTCGACGAAATTGCTGTTCAGTACGAACGGAAGCTGCATGCCCTCGTAGCGGGCAACGACCTGACCGGAGGGGTCGTGATCGAGAATCGTGACGGTCAGCTCGGTGTCGCCGGAGTCGCGCACAAAGACGACCGACTGAACGGCGCCCTTGGTGTTGCCCCTGCCCTTGACCTGCTTGAACGATTTCATCATCCCGAGCCACTCCGGCTGGAGCGACGGATCGTCGAACACGGCCCAGACCTCGGCAAACGGCTTGTCGATGATGATCGAGTGATCGACGATCATCAGTGGTGACCGTTGGGCGTGGATGCCGGCGGTCGTGACTCTTCGGCGAGCGACGCGATCGTCAGATTGCCGCGCGAGGCGTCCTCAAGTACGCCGGCGGCCTCGTCGGCGTTGCGGGCGTAGAGCTCGATCAGCATGTGGATCACTATCTGACCGTCTTCGTGTTTGTGAAAGCGGACATGGGCGAAGAATTCGCGAATGCCGGATTCGCCGAAGGCGGCGTGGGTGAGGGACTCTGCGGCCTCCGGGCCGGCGCACACTTCGACCGACTCCTCAGGCACGGAGACGATCGCCGAGGCGACCCAGGGTGTGCCGGTGACCATGCGTTCCCAACGGTCTTCGACCGGGGCGATCCGACCGTCGATCAGTGTCAGGTGCGGCTGGTCGTGCAGACAGTCGACGCACTGGATGACGGCTTCGTGCAGCTCATCAACCGTCTCGGTGCGCTCGGCGGTGTTGGGATCGATCTTGTAGATGCCCTCCACATGCAACTGAACCTCGAGGCTGCGTGACCAGCAGCGGTAGCAACGAAGCCAGGCTCCTACGTCGTCAGGGGGTCCGAAAGATTCCACGAGCCACAGTTTAGGGCGAGCGGAAGCCATGCGTCCTCCATGCAATACCGTATGAAAGCTCGGTTAAGGGGGCGGCTCAGGCATAAGGAGCCGAGACTTACGCGCCGAAGGACTGTTTAGAGCTTCGGCAGACATTTTTTTGAAAGGAACTTTGATGAAGAAGGTTGGAATCGCTGCGCGGCTGTTGGCCGTGGCCGCCGTTCTCTCGCTGGCGGCATTCACAGTCGTCGGGTGCGGAGGAGACGATAAGGAAAACAGCTCGAGTTCGAACTCGAGTTCGGACAGCGCTTCCGCGGGTGGTGAGACCCTCTCCTCCGGCGACACGGTCGGCGAGTCCAAGAAGGTCGTGGTCGGCAAAGACGGCGATTTCGACGCCCAGCAGGCCGCGGTCGTCAAGCGCATCGGCGAGTTCGCCGACGCAACGGCGAACAAGAAGTACAAGGTGCTCTGCAATGACATCCTCTCGAAGTCGGCGCAGAAGATCGGCGGCGACTGCGTGCGGACGTTCAGCCAGACCGGTGCCCAGCTGAAGGACTTCAAGATCACCGTCAATTCGGTCGAAGTCGCAAAGGACGGCAAGACCGCAACGGCAGTGGTCGACGTGACTTCAAACGTCAACAAGGCGCAGCAGTCGCAGAACCTCACGCTGATCAAAGAAGGCGGCGAGTGGCGGGTTCAGATTCTCGGTCAGTAGTACCGACCGTCAGAAGGCTGTTCTAACGGGCCGCGGCCCGCTGGTCCAGCAGCTGGCGCAGCTCGCGGTGACCCAGGGCCGGGTCTTGTTCGGCCAGCAGTTTTACGGCACCACGACGCCCACCAAGTGCGCGGAGTCCGCGCTCACCGTTTTCCTGGGCGAAGGAGTCGAGCGCGGCAAGTCGGCGCACGCGGGAGCGGCGCTCGGTCAGATCAAGCTCTGCGAACTGCTCCTCGACCGTTCCGATCAGGTCGTCGACGCCACTCGCGGGCGCAACCGAAGAAACGAGCAGAACCGGCGTCTTCGAGCCGACGGCGCGCAGCGCAGAATGAAGATCGCGCGAGGCATTGAGGGCGATCTTTCCGAGGTCTTTCTTGGTCACAACGAGAATGTCCGGGATCTCCATCACGCCTGACTTGATGAACTGAAGCACGTCGCCACTTGCCGGCTGGACGATCACGACGACGATGTCCGCCAGCTCGGCGATGTCGGTTTCAGACTGACCCACGCCGACGGTTTCCACGATCACGACGTCGAACGCGGCGGCCAGCGCGATCGCCGATTCACGCGTCGTCGGCGCGAGGCCGCCCAACCTGGTGGCGGTTGCGCTTGAGCGCACGAGCACCGCATCGTCGCGCGAGTCGACAGCCATTCGCGCGCGGTCGCCGAGCAGCGAGCCGCCAGATCGCTTCGAGGACGGGTCGATCGCCAGCACGGCGACAGATTTGTCGCGGCCGCGCCACAGCGCGATCAGCTCAGAAAGCAGGGTGGACTTGCCGGCGCCCGGTGGTCCGGTGATGCCGACGATCACTCCCGGCGATTCGTTTCCGAGCCGGGCCGGGGAGAGTTCTGCGAGCAGCGCATCAGCGCGGTCCTGAGCTTCCGCGCCCCGCTGCTCCAGCAGATTCAATGCCGGTGGCGCAGCCGAGCGGTCGCCCGCGGCCAGTCGCCTGCCCAGCTCTGCAGCGGCTTCATGGCTGATCAGGTTCTCTTCGTTCACGCTGTGGGAGTCTACGGTCGCCGGTGGCTAGGCTGCCGCCCGCGATGCAGACAGCGAATCAAGTCACCACTGTCACGGACTCGACGCAGACGCTTGCGACTTTCGTCCTCGTTCTGGTCGCCGCGTCCTTGATCTCGCTGGTCAGTGTTCATCTGCTTGACCGAGAGGTCAATCCGATCAAGGACGCCGTGTCTGACTACGGCGCTCGCGACCACGCGTGGTTCTACCGGCTGGCCGCGATCTGGCTCGGGTTCGCCGCGCTGTTGACTGCGGTGATGCTCTCCGATGCGATGTTTCCGAAGCCGACCGAGACGATTCTCTGCCTGCTCGTCTTCGCCGCAACGCGCTGGGCGATCACCATGTTCCCCACCGATCTTGAGGGCGAAGATGAGACATCTGTCGGGAAATCTCACCTCGTACTCGCCGTGGTCGCCTTTGGGTCCGTAGCGCTTGCGGCAGGCTTGTTCGTCGCTTCGATCGGCTCAGACAAGTTCTGGGATTCAAGCTTTCACCTCTTGAATCTGATCGCTCTGGTTCTGGGTCTCGCCGCCGTCCTGACGGGCGCCGCCCGTGCGCTCGAATGGCCCATCTTCGGACTGATCGAACGGGCTCTCTACCTCTGCATCTTCACCTGGTTCAGCGCCGTTGCGCTGATTCTGCTCGCGGCTTAGACGCTGGCCGGCGCCGCCGCGCCGGCGCGCTCAGCAACCAGCTCGATGATGTCGCCCATGATGCGGTTGAGCTCGAAGTCCTTGGGCGTGTAGACGCGCGCTACGCCGGCATCCAGAAGCGGCTGCACGTCGTGGTCGGGGATGATTCCGCCGCAGACGACCGGCACATCAACACCCGCTTCGCGCAGGTTCTCGATCACGGCCGGGATCAGCTCGCGGTGTGAGCCAGAGAGGATCGAGAGACCGACCACGTGGACGCCCTCCTGAACGGCACTGGTGGCGATCTGCGACGGAGTGAGGCGGATTCCCTCGTACACAACGTCCATTCCGACGTCGCGGGCGCGGACGGCGATCTGTTCGGCCCCATTGCTGTGGCCGTCAAGGCCGGGCTTGCCGACGAGAATCTTCAGGCGGCGACCGAGCGTCTCGGAGACTTCTTCGACGCGCTCGCGCAGAGCTTCGAGCGACTCATTGTCATTGTGCATGGCGGCGTCGCCGATGCCCGTCGGACCGCGGTAGGCGCCGAAAACGTCACGCAGCGTGGATGCCCATTCGCCGGTCGTGGCGCCCGCCTTGGCGGCAGCGATCGAGAAGGGCATGAGGTTTTCAGTTTCTTCAGCGGCGGCAGCAGCAAGATCGGCGAGGGCCTTCTCGACAGCGGCTTCATCGCGCGCTTCACGCCAGCCCTCGACGGCCTCGATCAACTCGCGCTCGACCGCGGGGTCGATCACCATGATTCCGCCCTCGGCGTCGGCCGTCAGCGGCGACTCTTCGCTGGAGGTGAACTTGTTCTGGCCGACGACGGTGAGGTCGCCGGACTCGATCGCGCTGACGCGGCGGCTGTGGCTCTCGACCAGAGCAGACTTCATGTAC
>JAEMRJ010000139.1 GCA_016463365.1 Thermoleophilaceae bacterium
GGTAGAGCATCAGGCTTTTAACCTGACGGACAGGGTTCGAGTCCCTGAGGACCCATTCGAACTAGGAACGCTCGAGCGCCTGCCCTGCAGCGCGCTCGCCGGCGACGATCGCGCCCTCGATGTAGCCACCCCAGCGCTCAGCCGATTCAGTACCGGCCCACAGGACCCGGCCACAAGGCTCGCGAAGCGCGGGGCCGTCCTTGAAGATTGCGCCGGGCGGAGCGATCGCCACCGGGCCCCCGCCGCTCCAGCGCTCGCTTGCCCACATGCGCTGGGTCCAGTCCTCCGGCTGCCGCGCACGCTCGCCAAAGAGCCTCGCGAATCCATCGAGCACGGCCGCGCGTCCGTCGGCCTCGCTCATCGCGGCATGGGTGCGGGCGTCGTTGCCGCCGACGAATCCGAGCAGCACTCCGCACGAACCGTCGGATGGAGAGACGTCGAACGTGAGGCTCGCGAGCGATCCGTCGCTGACCGCTTCGCCGCTGAGGCCGTCGGCACGCCAGAACGGTTCGTCATAGATCGCGAAGCACTTCGTCAGCGCGCCCATTCGCCAGTTCTGCTGGATCGACTGGCGCTGCTGCGGGAGGCGTGGCTCGAATTCGATCGCCTTGCAGAGCGGCGGCGGCAACGCGATGACCACGTGCTTGGCACGGACGGTGACGGTCGGTCCGCTGACGGTGACGCCGTCGGCGTCGGCGGCCACCCGCTCGACCGCAGCGCCGCAGACCACGCGCGGTCCGAGGCCTACTGCCATACGCGCGGCGACTTCGTAGGCGCCGCCTTCGAAGCGCTCGTGCTGAGCGCCGCCATCGGTGTCGAGCAGCGCGTCCACCCCACCGGCGCCGTTGACGTACTGCAGGACGAAGAGCAGTGACATCTCGTCCGGCTCGGCGCCCCAGACCGTCTTTCCCGCAATCGCCAGAAGCGTGCGTGCACGGTGGCCGTGGTGGCGGCTGCGAAGCCATTGGTCAAGTGTCTGCGAGTCCAGCTGCTCGGCCTTTCGCGCCTCCCAGGGAGCTTCCGACGAGACCTTCTTCACTGCGCGGCCGATCGTCAGCTGGAGCCGCCCCAGGTCGAGCAGCGTCCCCAGGCCGACGCGAGGGATAGTGCCCCGGTAGCGGCGGATCTTCCCGTCGAGGTCGACGAGGTTCTGGTGGGGGGAGTGCTGGGGAATCTTCGCGACCCCGTACTCGTCGGCCAGCGCAGTGATGCGCGTCTGTGATGGGCCGACCCACGTGCCGCCGAGGTCGAGCGTGACGCCGGGTCGTGGCTGCTCACGGTCGACCCGCCCACCTACGCGGTCACGGGCCTCGAGCACAAGAACTTCTGCGCCGGCTGCGGTGAGGTGGCGTGCAGCGGCGAGGCCGCTGAAGCCGGCGCCGACAACGACTACGTCGGCCTCTCGTGCTTCTGGCGACGGCATGGGTTTCAATCTAGCGGCCCAGGCGCGGGGCGCCATCGAGGCTCTCGGGAAACTCCCAGCTTTCTCCCAGCGTGCGCCGACGCCCGGCGACTTAGATCCCGGGCATGATCAATTTCCCGTACCTCAAGGCGGAGCTGACGCGCCGCCGGACAAAGACCGTCCTGATCTCGATCGGGTTGGCAGTGCCGATTGCGTTGACGATTCTGATCGGCGCATATTCGACCGGCCTCTCCAACGCACAGGACGAAGTGCTCGAGCCGCTCGTCGGCCTGGGCACAGACATGACCGTGGCGAAGACCTTCACCCCGGGGCAGCGGCCCGAAGGCGCCGGCCCTCCGCGCGTCGACCTGAACAGCGACGACGCCGGAGAGGCCTTCTCGCGTGACGTCTACACGACCGGCTTCAACGGAGAGTTCTCCAGCGCCAACGTGACCAGAGTCTCTGCGCTCGACGGCGTGCAGAGCGCCGTCGGTGGACTGACCGTGACCAACATCAAAGCTTCGGGCACGATTCCGTCGGCCGCGTCCGGCGGGGGCCAGGCGACTGCCCCCGGCGCCGGCGGCGCACCGCCCTCCGGTGGCCAGGGCGGCGGCTTCGACATCGACACGCGCACGATCACCGGCATCGATCCTTCCAGCGATCTCGGCCCGGTCACTTCCGACCAGATCCAGAAGGGCACCCTCCTCAGCAGCGACGACGCCAAGGAAGCGCTGCTCACGTCCACCTACGCCAGGACCAGGTCACTCACGGTCGGCGAGACGATCACGCTGAAGGACGAGAAGTTCAAGATTGTCGGCATCGTCTCTTCGCCGCTCGCCGGGTCAAGTTCTGACATCTACGTGAAACTCGGCCAGCTGCAGGTTCTCGCGGACATGAAGAACAAGGTCAACAAGATCTACGTCCGCGCCGCAGACCAGGCAGCCGTCGCCTCCGTGAGCAAGGACATCAAGTCCACCGTCACCAACGCGACCGTCACGACCAACGCCAGCCTCGCCGGTCAGGTCAGCGGTTCGCTGGTGGATGCAAACAAGCTGGTCGAGAAGATGGGCGTCTTTCTTGAACTGGTCCTGCTGCTTGCGGCGATCATCATCACGACGATCCTCACGCTCAACGCCGTGAACAAGCGGACCCGCGAATTCGGCACGCTGAAGTCAATCGGCTGGAGCAATCCGCTGTTGATCCGTCAGGTGATGGCCGAATCGCTGTCGACGGGCATGCTCGGTGCGCTGGCCGGAGTGGCGATCGGCGTCGCCGGCATGCTTGTCGCCAAGGCAGTGCCGATGACGATGGAGGTCAGCGGACAGTCGGGCGGCGGCATCGGTGGTGGCGGACCCGGCGGCGGCAACTTCGGTCCGCCCGGCGTGGCCCGGACCGCGACTGAAGCAGCAAGCCAGACAATCACGATCGTCCCGACACTCAGCGCCTCCACAATCCTGATCGCCGCCGGCATCGGCGCGGTCACGGCATTGATCGCAGGCGGACTCGGGTCATTCAAAACATCAAAGCTGAGCCCGGTGGAGGCACTCAAGCATGTCGACTGAAACTCTCAATCACACGGCCGCAAAGGCCCCGCTGGCTGACGACAACGCCTATGAACTGCTGGCAGTCAGTCGCACCTACGCGACCGAGGCCGGCGGAATCGAGGCTGTCAGAAACATCGACCTGGTGATCGGCCGCGGCGAGTACGTCGTGATCGAAGGACCCTCCGGGTCGGGCAAGAGCACGCTGCTTCAGCTGATGGGCATGCTCGATCGGCCTTCGCAAGGACGCATCACGTGCGGCGGATCCGATGTCTCTGAGCTGAGCGAGTCTGAGCTCGCCGAGCTGCGCCTGCACAAGGTCGGCTTCATCTTCCAGCAGTTCAACCTGATTCCGACCCTGACCGCAGCGCAGAACGTCGAGATCGCGATGTTCCCTGCCGCGACCACCAAGGACGCGGCAAAGGCTCGCGCGCTCGACCTGCTGAAGAAGGTCGGCCTCGCCGACCGTTCCGATCACTACCCGGGCCAGCTCTCGGGCGGCGAGCAGCAGCGCGTCGCGATCGCTCGCGCCCTGGCCAACGAACCCGAGATCCTGCTCGCGGACGAGCCCACGGGAAACCTGGACTCAACCACCAGCGCCGAGATCCTCGAACTTGTCCACGGATTGAACGCGACCGGACTCACCGTCGTGCTGATCACCCACGACCGCGCGATCGCCGATGCGGCGCCGCGCACCTGCCTGTTGCGGGACGGCGAACTGAACTCTCAGTGAACTCTCAGGAAACGTACAAACGCGCTTAATCGAGGCGCGCTTAGATGTACGGGTAAGCACAGTGGATCCGGTGAGACCTTTGAGCGAGGGTCTGATCGCGTCAGACCACAGTGCAGAAAAAGGACGGTTCCGGCAAAGAGGTTTCCCCCTCCCCCGCCGGGGCCGTCTTTTTAGTTTGCTGCCGAACCAACTATTTCCCATCCGATTCTTCAGGATGTGCGTATACCTGTCCGAGGGGGCGCTCACATCCACCGCCGCTTCGCATTCTTACAACTAATAGTCCAAGGAGATCGAAATGCGAAACAAGACTTTGCCAAGGCCGCTGTTGACGGTGATGATGGCGCTCGTACTCGGCCTGGCCGCCTTCGCGGTCACCGGTTGCGGTGACGACGACGACACGGCTGCAACGCCCGAGGCCACAAGCGAAACGACGATGAGCAAGATGGACATCGTCGAAACCGCCTCCGGCAACGCCGACCTCTCGACGCTCGTCGAGCTGGTGACTGCGGCTGAGCTGGTCGAAACGCTCCAGGGCGCCGGACCGTTCACGGTGTTCGCGCCGACCAACGCGGCCTTCGAGGAGCTGCCGGCCGAAACGCTGGAAACGCTGCAGGACCCGGCCAACAAAGACCAGCTCGCAGCCATCCTGACCTACCACGTGGTTCCCGAGGAGCTTGACGCTGCCGCGATCACCAAGCTCGCCGAAGACGGCGAGACGATCACGACCGTTCAGGGCGAAGACCTGACCCCGAAGGTTGACGGCGAGAAGGTGACGATCACTGACGCCAACGGCGACACGGTCACCGTTGTCGGAGCAGACGTCAAAACCTCCAACGGCATCGTGCACGTGATCGACGGAGTGCTTCAGCCCAAGTCGTAGAACCGTCGCATGACGCAGTGAAGCCCGGCGGTCGGCTCTCCCACCAGGAGCCGGGCGTCGGGCCTTTCGCTTTGCTGCTAAAGCGTGCGGCCCTCGCGACGCAGGCTCTCGCGGAACGCGCGGGCCTGGATCGCAAGCTCGATCAGATCGGGGTCGCGCTCTGCGCGACGGTACTCCTCTGAGTCGATGAAGCTCATGGCGCGGTCGTCAGCTCGCTCAGCCGCAGAGGGTGCGACCGGCTTCTGTTGATCGATCGGAAGGCGCCAATCCATACAAATTGTGTCGGCGGCCCAGAGGATTACTTGAACCGGTATTGGGTAAGGCGCTACTCGTTGCTGCGCAGCGAACCGCGCCAGACAAGCGCGATCGCGGCGAACTGCAGCGGCAGGCGGGCCCACAGTGCCCACGCCGGGAACTGCCTGTAGCGATCTGCGTTGACCGCCATCTGGATGTTCGCCGGATAGACGGCGATCAGCAGAGCGATCAGGCCCTTGCCCGCAAGCTTGCGCGTGCCCGGGATCAGAACGCCAACGGCACCGGCGAGTTCGGCGACACCTGAGATCTGCACCAGCGCCTTCGGGTTGGGCAGGCTTCTGGGCACAATCGCCACAAAAAACTTCTCATGCGTGAAATGCAGGATCCCCGTCGTGAGGAAGATCAGCGCGGTGGCGATGCGCGGTCTGCGTGTGGGGTCCTGCTGCATTGGGCGTGAGGTTATCCGCTGGTAATCTTGCCGCACTCACGGCCCGATCGTCTAATGGTTAGGACGTCGGCTTTTCAAGCCGAAAACC
>JAEMRJ010000140.1 GCA_016463365.1 Thermoleophilaceae bacterium
CTGACCTGGCGCGGCGGCGACTGGCTGCCCGGCATGGCGGTGCTGAGCAACAACAGGTGGTCAAAGGCCCGCGGAATGATCTACAGCCCGCACCCGCGCCGCCCCTACGTGAAAACCGCCGCAGGCAACAACGGCACCGTGCTGATCGGCTACAACCAGGACAACCCGCGCCAGACGCCGACCAACACCTACTTCGCCCGTTACGTCGCCGGCAAGGGCTACTTCAAGGCCAACGGTCAGAAGATCACCGGCCCCGGCTCGCGCATTCCATCCCAGCGTGGAGATCTTGTGGCCACGAACAAGCCCGCTGGTCGCAACTGGGTGATGGATGTCGCCGAGACCAGAGGCGGCGCGCCGGTTGTGCTCTACGCCGCAGGAGACCGCTTCCGGGAGATGGTCTACTTCATCGCCCGCTACGAGGCCGGACGCTGGGTGCGCACGCGGATCGTCGGCAACGGCTTCAACGGCAAGTCGCTGATCCCGCCCAACTACCACTACTACCCCTCGGCGGGCGCCTCGCTCGACCATGCCAAGCCCAGCGTCGTCTACCTCTCGCGCGCCGTCGGAAGCCAGCTGAACATGCGCGTCGAGACCTGGCAGCTCAAAGACTCGGGCAACCTCGGGTCGGGCTGGAACGTCACGCGCAACAGCCCTGCCGACATGAACTGTTATCGCCCCGTGGGAATCCGCGGAGGGCGCACCGGAGACGTCGCGATGATGTGCGGCGCCTACTACAGCTGGCTGAACTTCCAGACCGGGATCTACTTGGCGACGCCGAAGTCGGCCACGGACTGAAGGTCCGCCGCTGCCAGCCGCTCCATTGAGCGGTGACTGGTCAGCTCGAAGTGGACCGGCGTGACGGCGATGTGCCCTTCGGCGATCGCCTCGAAGTCGGTGCCGTCCTCGTCCACGTAAGAGGGGTCGTCACCGTAGATCCGGTAGCGGATCCGCGCGCCGTCCTCTGATTTCTTCTCGAGTCGATCGCGGTAGATCCGCTTGCCGAGCGTGCAGACGCGGACGCCTTCGATCTCGCCGGCAGGGACGTTGACGTTCAGCAGTGTCCCGCGCTCGACGGGCAGCTCTTCAAAGCGCTCGACGAGGCCGGCCGCAAAACGCGCGCCGGCGTCGAAATCGAGCTCGCCGCCGAAACTCCAGCCCATCTCGCCGCGCACGGCCTGCTGTGAGACGGCGATCGCCGGGATGTCCAGGATCACGCCTTCGAATGCCGCGGCGACCGTGCCGCTGTAAGTGATGTCGTCGCCGAGATTCGCACCGTGGTTGATTCCGGAGACGATCAGCTCCGGCGTGAAATCCAGCAGGCCGAGCGTCGCAAAGCGAACGCAGTCGACCGGCGTGCCGTCGGTCTGGTAGCCGAAACTGCCGTCGCCGAACTCGACCTTTTCGACGTAGAGCGGCTCGCGCGTGGTGATGCCTCGTCCGATCGCGCTGCGGTTGGAATCCGGTGCGATCACGGCAAGTTCGATGCCGGGCACCTTGAGGAGCGCGTGGCGGAAGGCGTGCAGGCCAGATGCCTGTATGCCGTCGTCGTTGGTGAGCAGAACCTTCATCGTCGGCACCAATCCTAGGTGGCGGGCATCCCGGCGTCGCCGAAACCGACCGACGCGAGGTACAGGCCGTGGGCCGGAGCGGTCCCGCCGCCCTCAGCGCGCGGCGCTCCTTCGAGCAGCCGGGCGAAATCTTCGATCGGTCGCGCGCCGCGCGCAACGTCGAGCTGAAAGGCGACCAGACCGCGCACCATCCTCCGCGTGAACCTGTCGCCCTCGATCCAGAACTCGAGCAGTCGCTCGCCCTGGACCCACTCGGCGCGGCGCACTGTGCGCCGGTAGTGCTCGTAGGGCTGCTGAGAGAGCGTGAAGGCCTCGAAGTCGTGCTGACCGAGCAGGAGCTCCGCGCAGGCGCGCAGGCGCGCCTGGTCGAGCCTGTAGGCACACCAGAGCACGCGGCCACGCATCAGCGCCGGGCGCTCGCGGTGATTCCAGACGCGGTAGCAATAGGTGCGGGAGGTGGCATCTGCCCGCGCGTCAAAGCTGTCGGGCGCCGCATCGCTCGACAGGACGGCGATGTCGTCAGGCAGCAACGAGTTGATCGAGCGGACATTGGCGGGCTCGCCGGGGTGGGACGCAATCTGCGCCCACGCATGCACACCCGCGTCGGTGCGGCCGGCAACCGTGAGTCTGGTCTCTTCACGCCTGACAATCCTCAGCGCTTTTTCCAGTTCTTCCTGAACCGTGCGTTCTCCGGGCTGCCTGGCCCAGCCGCGGAACTCGGTTCCGTCGTATTCGATGGTCAGTCTCGTTGACACTGGATCGATTATTCTTGCCGATCGGCGTGCTCCTCTGTCGGGCACTGAGCAGCGACAGCACAAAAGTGGTCTCTCCCCCCAGTAACAACCGTCCCCCGGCGCGCGTCTGCGCAGCCCTGGCGCTCGCGCTGGTCGCCCTCTGCGCATCGGCAGCCGGCGCGCAGGCAGGCACTTACGGATCAACTCCGGTCAGCATCTCGTCAGGCACCGGCGGTTCGGCCCCGAACGGCAGTTCGGGCGAGCCCGCAGTCTCCGGTGACAACCGAAGTGTGCGCTTTGTTGCGTACTCCTCTGACGCCACAAACCTCGTCAAGGGCGACCACAACTCAGCGCGTGACGTGTTTGCCTGGTTCCGCCCCTCCAGAGGATTTCCGCGCGGACTGCGCTCAGGTCGCCTCGAACGGGTGAGCGTCGGCAGGGCCGGCGAGGCCAACGGTGATTCCAGCAATCCCTCCGTTGACGGCTCGATGGTCAATCGCCCTCATTGCGTCGCGTTCCAGTCCACCGCAACCAACCTTTCTCCCAAGGACGCCCTGCCGGACAGCGACATCTACGTGCGCGACCTTCGACGCAAGCGCACCGTGCTGGTGTCCAACGGCATCGCCGGCAACGCGATCAACCCGTCGATCGCGGGAAACTGCAAGAAGATCCTGTTCGAGGCCGGCGGCAAGCTCTACTGGTCTCGGGTGGGCGCGGGCGCACCCAGGTCGCTCGGCGCGGGATCCACCCCGCGCTATTCCCGCGACGGCAAGTCGATCGCCTTCGCCCGCAGCGGCCACGTTTATTTCCAGCACGGCGGGTTCAAGCGAAAGCTGGGCACCGGCAGCGAACCGCGCGTTTCTGACTACGCCGACTCGCACGGCTGGGCCGTCGCCTACAACTCGGCCGGCAACGTGATGGTCGGAATCGTCAACCGCGGCCGCAAGTCGATCCAGACCGCCGCACGCAACGCTGTCGTCGGCGGCGTCACGTCAAGGGCGGCTCACCGCGGGATAGTCGTATGGGCGCGCCGCCACGCGCTCTACTACCTCAACCGCAACACCGGCAACTCTGATGATCTCGCGTACGGGAACTCGCAGATCAGCGAGATCGATTCCAGCGCCAGAGCCAACCTGATCGCATTCGCCTCGGCCGGCGGAGAGAATTTCATCGACGCGCGCGGCAACACCAGGAAGAGCGTCTACGTCAAGTGGCTGCCGAAGTAGCCCGTCGGTAGAAAACAATCGCTGCATAGACTGCTGGCGTGATCAGCGAAACCCGGTACGCGCGCGCCAGCGATGGCGTCCACATCGCCTACAGGATCATGGGCAGCGGTCCGATCGCCCTGATCGTCGACCTCGGCTTCCTCGGCCATGTGGAGTTCGCCGTGAAGGAACCGCGAATCTTTGGCATGTTCGAGAGCTTCTCGCGGTTTGCGCGGGTGATCGTCTACGACAGGCGCGGCGTGGGGCTTTCGGACGCTGGCGACCGCGCATCCACCCTCGAGGACCAGACCGAGGACATACGCGCGCTGATGGACGCAGAGAGCATCGAGAGCGCTGCCTTGTTCGGTTTCACGATCAGTGCGCCCTCGGCGCTGCTGTTTGCGGCGGCTGAGCCCGATCGCGTGTCGCACCTCGTGATTTCTTCGGGCCTCGCGAAGGCCACGCGCTCCGATGACTACCCCTACGGCAATGATCCGGCGACGCGCGAAGTCCTGAACAAGCTTTCCACCGAGCACTGGGGCGAGGGACTGCGGGTCGTGGCAGGAATGCCTTCGCTCGCTGGCGACGAGGAGTTCCGCGCCTGGGCAGCCGCGCTGGAGCGCCACGCCCTTTCGCCCGGCGCGGCCATGAAATATTTCAGCCTTGTAGGGGACATCGACGTGCGCGCGGTACTGCCCAGCGTCCACCAGCCGGCGCTTGTCCTGCACCCCGAGGCATCGACCACGATCGAGGCGGGACACTCCCGGTATCTGGCACGTGAGTTGCCGAACGCGCGCTACGTCAGCCTCCCGGGAGCCGACCTCATACCCGTGACACCAGAAGCCCGAGACGTGATGATCTCCAACGTCGAGGAGTTCCTGACCGGCGAACGCCCGTCCCACCTCCCCGACCGCGCGCTGCGCACCATGCTCTTCACGGACATCGTCGATTCGACCGCCACTGCCGCGCGCCTGGGCGACCGTGAGTGGCATCAGGTTCTCGACCAGCACGACACGGCCGTGAATCGCGAGATCGTCGCCCATCGCGGGAAGCTGGTGAAATCAACTGGCGACGGCGCGTTTGCGACATTTGACGGCCCCGAGAAGGCGATCCGCTGCGCCCTCGCGATCAACCAGTCGGTCACTCCGACGGGCCTCGCTGTGCGCGCCGGAGTTCATACGGGCGAATGCGAGCTGCGCGGTGCGGATCTCGCCGGGATTGCGGTCCACATCGGCGCACGGGTCGCCGCGGCCGCCGATCCGAACGAGACGTTGATCTCGCAGACCGTGAAGGATCTGATCGTCGGTTCCGACCTCACCGTTGTGCCGCGAGGGTCGCACGAGCTGAAGGGCGTCCCAGATCTCTGGGAACTCTTCGCGGTCAGCTGAGCGTCAGAGCCTCAGACAAGCTCCAGGTAGACCATCTCGGTCGAGTCCGAGCGACGCGGTCCGAGCTTCAGGATGCGCGTGTAGCCGCCGGGACGGTCTGCGTAACGCGGAGCGACCTCTTCGAACAACTTGTGCACGATGAACTTGTCGTTGCCCAGCGCGGCCAGAGCCTGACGACGCGCATGCAGGTCGCCCTGCTTGGCGAGCGTGATGATCTTCTCGAGCTCGGGCTTGACTGCCTTGGCCTTGGCCTCGGTGGTCTTGATCCGCTCGTGGTCGATCGTCTCTTTGATCAGGTTCGCGAACAGCGCCTTACGGTGGGCTGAGTCGCGGGAGAGCTTGTTGCGTTTCTTGTTGTGGCGCATAACTGTGT